>JBEBCR010000308.1:0-10158 GCA_041157565.1 Planctomycetota bacterium
ACTGTCGGGCACCCCATCGGGCAGGCAAGTGAAGGTCTGGCCGTTGAATCCGTAGCGGTCCGCGGCTCCCCCCTGGATCTCGCAGAAGTTCGGCAGCCCGTCGTTGTCGCAATCCCACCCCAGGGGTGGGACTTGGCAGCTGTCGGGAACTCCATCCGCGGCGCAGACGTAGGTGCTCCCGTTCCATCCGTACCGGTCGCGCTCGCCACCGCCTTGGATCTCGCAGAAGTTCGGCGTTCCGTCCTTGTCGCAGTCGGACACCGGCTGGCAGCTGTCGGGAATGCCGTCCGGGAGGCACGTGGTCACCACGCCATTCGAAGCCCCGAAGGTGTCGCGGGCGCCGGAAGCGATCGCGCAAACGTTCGGAATGCCGTCGCCGTCGCAATCGGGCACCGGCGGCGTCGCCTGGCAGGAATCCGGCACGCCGTCGGGCGCGCACACGATGGCCGCGCCGTTTCGCCCGTAGAAGTCGCGCGCCCCAGCGGCGATCTCGCAGGAATCCAAGAGACCATCCGCGTCGCAGTCGGCCGCGCTGCCGTTGGCGATGTCGCACGAGTCGACGGTGCCATTGCCGTTGCAGTCGTTCGTCGACAGTTCCTGCACGTCGGGGACGCCGTTGGCGTTGCAGTCGCGAGGCGTGCGCAAGTCGAGCTCGCGCCAACCGTTCGAGGGCAACGAGAGCCAGACGCCGTGGGGGAAGGAGATCAAGTTGGTCTTCACGCGCGCGCGCCAGCGGTTTTGGCCGACGGTCGTGCCTTGGATGTTCGAATCAAGGCGCACTTCGGCGCCACTCGAGCCAATCTCGACTTGCGGGCCAAGCTGCAGTTGCGTGCCGGAGAACGGCTCGCCGGGGCCGCGTTGCTCGCTGGCGAGGCGCACCTTCGCGCGCCCACCCGGCGTGTTGGCGCCGGAGTGGCCGGCGGCCAACACTTGCAAGCGGTAATTCACCTCGGGGATGCCAGCCTGCGCGGGAATCGGAGCACCACCTTGGCGCAATTGGCGCATGACCAACGGGGGTCCGCCACGCACGATGCCGTTGCCGCAGTAAAGGAATGCCGCGCCCGACTGGTTCAAGATGAAGTCGAAGTCCAGCGCGCCGACGAGCAGGTCGCCGAACCCGTCGCCATTGACATCGCCTGCGCCCGCGCAGCTGAGGCCGAACTCGGAGTTGCTTTGGCCGACCTCGCCTTCCCAGTACGCGCTCGGGAGCACGCCCGTGGCCGAGCCCAGGTACGCGAAAGCGCGTCCTTCGTTGACGGCGCTCGCATCCCAGTAGCGCGAGGTCACGAGCACGTCTGAGTAGCCGTCCGCATTGAGGTCGCCGGCGCTGGAGACGACGAACCCGTATTGAGCTCCGGCTTGGCCGCCCGACAACACGAAGTTCGGATTCGTCGCCGGGAGCGTCGCCGAACCATGGAAGATGTAGACGCGACCCTCGTCCACGAGCGCCGTTCCGCCGTCGTATTGCGGCGATCCCAGGGCGAAGTCCGAGTAGCCGTCGCCGTTGATGTCGCCAAGGCCCATCACGGTGCTCAGGTGGGCCTGGTTCTGGCCGGTGGTGAACCCCCACGCCGGCGCCGCGAGACCGGTGGCGGATCCGTAGTACAGTCGCGCCGAACCTTGGCCAATCGTGGTCGAGTCGTACGAGCCCACCAGCACGTCGGCATGACCATCGCCATTGACGTCGCCTGCCGCGGCGACGTTCGCGCCGAAGTTCAGGTTGGACAGCGATCCCGCCGCGCTCCACGCGGAGGTGCTGGACACGCCCGACGCCCCTCCCAAGTACAGCCAAGCACCACCCGTGTTCGATCCCTGCGGACCATCGTAGAGGTGGGCACCCACGACGATGTCGGCGTATCCGTCCGCGTTCACGTCGCCAGCGCCCGACACCCAGTGGCCGAAGTTGGCGCCGGCCTGGTCGATCTGCAGCACTGCCGCCGGCGTGGCGACGAAGCCAGTCGCCGCGCCATGGAACACGTACACCTTGCCCTCGTCGAGCTGTCCATCGTCGGCGAGACGGGCGCCGACGATGAAGTCGTCGTAGCCGTCGCCATTGACGTCGCCGGCCCCCGCGACGCAGTTGCCGAATTGGTCGTTGGAGACGACGGGATCGGCCGCGACGATGCCGTTCACGACGCCCAGCAGCACGGGCGCCACCGAGAATGGCCCGCCGCGGTAGACGTAGACTCGCCCTTCGTTCAATCCCGCCGGGGTCAAGTCCTCGCGGTAGGCGCTGACCACGAAGTCGCCGAAGCCGTCTCCGTTGAGATCACCGACCATGGCGATCGACGTGGCGAAGTCGCCGTTGTTCTGGAGTCCGAGCTCGTTCCAGATCGGGGAGGACGACACGTTGAACGAGGCGCCGTAGTACGCGCGCGCCTGGCCTTCGCCCGCCTGGCCGTTGGCGTACGCGCGCGCGCCGACGACGACGTCCCCGAAACCGTCGTTGTTGGCGTCGCCCAAGCCCGCCAGCGCCCCGCCGAGGTTGGCCCCCGCCGAGTCGCCTTCGAAGGACAGCGACGGTTGCAGCGCGGGACCGTTGGAACCGCCGAGGTAGAGCACGACGCGACCTTCGTTCGACAGATCGCCATCCCAGTCGGGTGCGCCGACGACGATGTCCGCGTAGCCGTCGCCGTTCACGTCGCCGGCGGTGGACACGGCGGCCCCGAAGCTCGCGCCGGCCTGGTCGACCTGTCCGAGCCACGTGGCCCCTGTCAGCGGCATGCCGGTGGCGCTGCCCGCGAAGAGGAACGCGAGGCCCTCGCCAGCCAAGGGAGCGCCGTTCGTGCCCTGCGGAGCCCCGACGAGCACGTCGGCGTAGCCGTCGCTGTTGACGTCGCCCGCGCCAGCCACCGAGGAACCGAAACGCGCGCCTGCTTGCTGCGATTCGTAGATCCAGTTGGGGCCGGGGCCGGCGCCGAAGGACCAGGCGCGCCCGTGCCATACGTAGGAGGCGCCTTCGTTGGCTTGGCCATCCGAGTAGTTCGGCGAGCCGACGACGACATCCATGATCCCGTCGCGGTTGACGTCGCCGGCGCCAGCCACCGCGCTGCCGAAGGCGGCGTTGGGCGCCGTCGCGTTGTTGATGTTCTGCAGCAAGGTCCACTGCAAGTTGATTGCGGTAGCGCTGCCCGTGCCGCGGAAGATGAAGGCGACGCCTTCGTTGGTCTGCCCCTGGTCGTAGTTCGGGGCGCCTACGATCAGGTCCGGCACGCCGTCGCCGCTGGCGTCGCCCAGGGCCGCCACGCTGGCCCCGAAGTTCGCGCTCGCCTGGTCGACCTGCAGTCCGATGGACCCTAGGTCGGTGGAGCCATTGGCGCCACCCAAGTAGACGAAGACCACTCCTTCATCCTGCTGGCCGGCGTCGTAGTTGGGAGAGCCCACCGCGATTTCGCCGTAGCCGTCTCCGTTCAGGTCGCCGAGACCGGCGACCGCGCTGCCGAACAAGGCGCTGGCTTGGTTCGATTCGAATGTGGCCGCCGGCGTGGTCGACAGGCCCGTCGACGAGCCGTGGTAGACGTAGGCGCGCCCTTCGTCGTTCTGGCCGTTGTCGTAGTTCGGAACACCCACGACGACGTCGCTGATTCCGTCGCCGTTGACGTCCCCGGCGCTGGCGACCGCGAAGCCCAAGGCCGCGCCCGCCTGGTTCGATTCGACGAGCCACGCTGGCCCGGTCAGCACGGGATCGACAGTCACCGGCAGGCGCGCGCCGCGCAGGTCGACGCGCACGCCAGCGCCATCGCGTCCCGCCTCGAAGCGCGCGGGAACCGGCAGACCATCGGCGTCCCAAGCTCGCAATCCCGCCATGCGGACCCGCACCTGTCCATCGGCTGTGCGGTAGCTGCCTCCAAGCCCGTCGTCGGAGATCACCAGTTGCATCCCCGAAATTTCCAGACCGATCCACGCGTCCTTGCTCGGCGCATCGAGCAAAGTCCAGCCGTGCTCGATGCCACGCTGGTCGTTGACGTACCACTCGATCAGCGGGCCGCGCGCGAGTTCCACGCGGTTGCCCGAAACTTGCAGCTGGCCCACGGCCAAGGGCTTGGGGTCGTCCTTGGCTCCGAAGGAGGCGGTGTTCAGCCGCAACCGCCAGACGCCTCCATTCCTGGGCTCCAGCACGAGTCCTTCGCTGGAGATAGTCGAACGCAGACCTTGTCCGCGATTGGGAGCTTGGGCGGTCCCTCCGTCCAAGTTGTAGAGGTACTCGTCCAGCGCGATGACCTGCGCGATCTGGGTCTGCCAATCGGCCTTGGTGTCGACCAAGAGGGGTTCGCTGGGCTGAAACCTATCCGTCTGGGAAGGAACCGAGACGGCCAGCAACAGACCTGCCGAGGTCAGTTGGAGGAAGTGGACGATGTGCATGGAGGCACCGAGGGAGGGCATGGAGCGGAGGGAGGGAGGCGGACCGCGTCGAAAAACACGGCCTCGTCTGGTGAGCGCACTCGATGAACCCTGCCGGACGACACTTTCCAGAAAAGCCCATTTACGCGCCCAATCCAGGCCAAGACTCGACTTAGGCAATGAGAACAGGGTCCCGCCCGTCAGATTTCGGGATGTCGCTCTTGGAGAAGCAGGGACGGACGGGACCCTATGGTCAGAGTGCCTTATCCGCCCATTTTCGGGACAACAAATCGCCGGAAAACGACCATCAAAACGACGGCAAATACAGAGTTGCAATCCAAGCCGCGCACCTTGCCCGTAGGGGCGCGCGGCTGGGCGACGCTTGCGCCGGCAAGCACTTAGGCGGCTACAACCCAACCGCCTGGAGATGCCGTGCTAGCCCCGCAACGAGCATGGGGTGGCCCCGCTCCAGGGCGGTCAGCGACCAACCTTGCCGGCACGGCACGGCCCCCACTCAACGCTCCGTGCCGCCCTCCATCGACAAGATCCGGCGCACGCTCATCTCCGCAGCGCGCGCGCGCTCGACTTCGCCGGTGGCGGCCATGAAGCGCTGGTAGACCACCTCGGGGAGTTGGAACGGGAACCCATCGACCTTGTGGTTGGCGCCGCGCGGCATCAGCGGCAGCGCGTGGCGCTGCTCGACGGGCAAGGACGACCAGGACTGGAGGCTGAAGCCACGCGGAGCGCGCAGGGAACGACGCGGGTGCAGCACGTGGAAGTGCAGCCGCCGCCACGGTTGGGCGTGGCCGCACAAGTACAGCTCGTAGGCCTCGACCGTTCGCGTGCGAATCGAGAGAGTCTCGGCGCGGTGGTAGAGCGCCGCCTCGCCGCGCTCGTCCCGCAGCCGCTCGAGGTAGTAGGGCACCCCCCCATGGCCGTTGACTGGGATCGGGTTGCCTGGATCGAAGCCGAAATCGCCCTGCGTGCCGGGGATCAGGTCGCACCCTTCCGAGAGCGCGTCATGGAGCTTGCCGGCGGCCTGCTCGGCCTGCACGGCATGCTCCTGGTCTTCGAGGGGTTGGTCGTCGTGGAGTGGGGAGCGGGAGTTCTTGGCCCAGGCCATGCGGGGAGTCGGGGGGGTGGACGAAGCAGACGAGGAATGGCACGGGCAGGGAACGCCTGTGCGGGGACGGCGATCTGGTGGCATGAACGTGGCGAGCGTGCGAGCAAGCCCCCTGCGGGGCGGGACATGGGGATGGTGGAGGCTTCCAGGAGGAGGGCCGAGCGGGGAGATGCTGGCAACTACCCCCGGACACGGAGTGTCCGGGGGTGGGGGTGCGTGGAACCGATTCCGCGATTTCTTTTCAAAAACCCACCAAGTGTGCCACGCATGGGTCGCGGGCATGGCTCGGGCCGGTCGCCCAAGGCCGCTAGACTCGGGACGCCGCATGTCCCCCCTCCTCTATGGCGTCCTCGCTTGGGTGCTCCTGCAGTTCGCCATCGGCGCCTGGGTCTCGCGCCGCGTGTCCACCGAGGCCGACTACTTCGTCGCGGGTCGGCGCCTCGGGCCGATCCTCGCCACGGCGACGGTCTTCGCCACCTGGTTCGGCGCCGAGACCTGCTTGGGTGCCGCCGGCCAGGTCTACGAACAGGGCCTGACCCTCTCGCAGGCGGAGCCCTTCGCCTACGGCACGACCCTGGTGCTGTCCGGGTTGATCTTCGCCATCCCGCTGTGGCGCGCCAAGCTGATCACGTTGGCCGACCTGTTCGCCCGGCGCTACGGAGCGGGCACGGCCAAGTTCGCCGCCCTGCTGATGATCCCGACCTCGCTCTTCTGGGCGGCGGCGCAGGTGCGCGGCTTCGGCAACGTGCTGGCGGAGACGGGCGGGCTCGACCAGCACATCGGCATCGCCATCGCGGCGCTCGTCGTCGTCGCCTACACGGTCTTCGGCGGGATGCTGGCCGACGTGTGGACCGACTTGATCCAGGGCATCGCGCTCGTCGTCGGCCTGGTCGCGGTGGCGATCGCCGTCGCGCTGCGCGAGGGCGGAGCGGAGGGCGCGCTCGCAGCCGGCGCGGCGGCGCGCGGCACGGTCGAGTCGGCGGGCTTCTCGCTCTCCTTGTGCGAGGAATGGGCCATCCCCATCCTCGGCTCGGTCGTGGCGCAGGAACTGGTGGCGCGCATGAGCGCGGCGCGCAGCGGCGAGGTGGCGCGCGGCGCGACGATCGCCGGAGGTGTCTTGTACCTCGCCATCGGCGGCATCCCGGTCTTCTTGGGCCTCGTCGGCGCCGGCCTCGTGCCCGGCCTCGAGGACCCCGAAGGCGTGCTGCCGGCGCTCGCCAAGCAGGAACTCGGCACCGTGCTCTACGTCGTCTTCGCCGGAGCGCTGGTGTCGGCCATCCTGTCGACGGTGGACTCGAACCTGCTCGTCTGCAGCTCGCTCCTGTCGCACAACCTCGTCTTCCCGCTGCTCGGCCGCGTCGACGAGAAGACCAAGGTGCGCTGGGCGCGCGCCTTCGTGGCCGCCTTCGGCCTGCTGGCCTGGGCCTTGGCCTTGAAGGCGGACGGCGTCTTCGCGCTGGTCGAGCAGGCCAGCGCCTTCGGCAGCTCGGGCATCTTCGTCGTCGTGGTGTTCGGACTGTGGACGCGCTTCGGCGGGGCGGCGAGCGCGGTGGCGGCGCTGGCGGCGGGCACCGTCGCCTACGTGTGGGGCACGTGGGCGGAATGGGAGACGCCCTACCTCGCCTCCCTGGCGAGCGCGCTGGGCGCGTTCCTCCTCGCGGGGGCGTTCGGCTCCAAGGCGCCCGACGGCGCGCTGGACGCCCAGCCCGACTCCACGCCCGCCGGTCAGTAAAGCAAATTTGACAGACGACCGCGCGCCCGCGGTCGACCACGCCGCGCCCGCTCAGGCGCGCAGCGGCTCGAGCCGCGCGGTGGCCGAGCGCGTGCCCGGGCCGGTGGCGCGCGCGTGGACGCGCTCGAGGTTGCCGCCCATCGCCTTCGCCACGTGCTCCTCGCTCCAGCCGCGCTCGAGGAGGCGCGCCGCCAGGTTCACGTAGCAGGACGCGTCCTCCAGTCCCTGCGGCGTGCGACCGATGCCGTCGTAGTCCGAGCCGAGGCCGACGTGGTCGATGCCCGCGACCTCCGCGGCGTGCTCGAGGTGCTGGACGACGACGTCCATGGGAAGCGGCGCGGCGTGCTCCTGCAGGAACTCGCCCTGGCGCAGGAAGACCTCGGTGTCGTTGGGGCCGGAGATGGCCTTGTAGCGCGGATCCTCGCGCAGCCGCGCGTCCTCCTTCTGCGCCTCGTCCTTGAGGAAGGCGGTGCAGAACACGATGCCGACGACGCCGCCGTTCCCGGCCAGCGCGCGCAGCTGGTCGTCGTCGAGGTTGCGCTGGTGGCCGTGGATCGCCTTGCAGCCCGAGTGGCTGGCGATCACCGGCGTCGAGCTCGCCTCGAGGGCGTCGTGGAACGAGCGCTCGCCGGCGTGCGACAGGTCGACGAGCATGCCGAGCTGGTTCATCTCGCGCACGACCTGGCGCCCGAACGCGCTCAAGCCCTCGGGCGCGCCGGCGGGCGCGTTGGGCTGGCAGCTCCTGATCCACGGCAGGTGGTTGTTCCACACCAATGTCAGGACGCGCACGCCATGCGCGTGGAGCGCGTGCAGGTTGTCGAGCTCGCCCTCGATCGAGTGACCGCCCTCGATGCCGGGGATGCCGGCGATCAGGCCGCGCGCGCGCGCCTGGGCGCGCAGCTCGCCGTTGCCGCCCCACGCCAGCTGGTCGGGATGCGCCGCGAGCAGCGCGTGGAACTCGCCGAGCAGCGCGCGCGTGCGCGCCAGCGCGGCGCCCGGGCCCTTGTCGATGTGCTTGGGATCGACCCAGTTGACCAGCACGACCGAGCCGAGGCCGCCTTGCTTGCCGCGCACGAGGTCGAGGTGGCCCTGCGTGCGCGTGCCGAGGTCGTGGCCGAGGTCGAGCTGGCGCTGCAACGAGTCGACGTGCGCGTCGAAGACGCCTTGGCGGGCGCACAGGGCGCGGGCGCGTTGCAGGTGCGAGTCCATCGGACGACGAGGATCGGCGCGGGCGCCGCGGGTGTCAACTGCGCCCCGCGCCCCGCGAAGGACCGCGAAGCTGGCTTCCACGGCGCGGCCATGCGACCATCCACTCCGCATGTCCCATCCGCCCGACGACGCCGTCCCCGCCTCCACTTCGCAAGCGCCCGCGGGCTTCGCCGGCCTGGGCCTCGCGCCGGAGCTCGCGGCCACGGTCGCGTCGCTCGGCTACGAGGAGCCGACGCCCATCCAGCGCGAGGCGATCCCCGTGCTCCTTTCGGGGCGCGACCTGCTTGGGCAGGCGGCCACGGGCACGGGCAAGACGGCGGCGTTCGCGCTGCCGCTGGTCCAGCGCACCAGGGGACTCGACCTCGAGCGCGGCAAGCCGCGGGGACTGGTGCTCGTGCCGACGCGCGAGCTCGCCATGCAGGTGGCCGAGGCGCTGCACAAGTACGGCAAGGCCCTCGGCGCGAGCGTCCTGCCCATCTACGGCGGCAGCTCCTTCGGCCAGCAGGCGCGCGTGCTCGAACGCGGCGTGGCGCTGGTGGTCGCGACCCCCGGCCGCGCCGTCGACCACCTGACGCGCGGGACGATGGACCTGTCGCAGGCGGGCGTCGTCGTGCTGGACGAGGCCGACGAGATGCTCGACATGGGCTTCGCCGACGACCTCGAGGCGATCCTCTCGCGCACGCCGCCGGGGCGCCAGACGGCGCTGTTCTCCGCCACCTTGGCCGAGCGCATCCTCGGCCTCGCCCACAGCCACCTGCGCGACCCCGTGCGCGTCTCCATCGCGCGCGAGAAGGGCCAGGGCGCCGACATGCAGCGCGTGCGCCAGACGGCCTACATGGTCAAGCGCCCGCACAAGCTGGAGGCTTTGTCAAGATTGCTTGACATGGAGCCGCCGGTCGCCGGCATCGTGTTCTGCCGCACGAGGCTCGTGGTCGACGAGGTCGCCGAGGCGCTGGCGGCGCGCGGCTGGCGCACGGAGCCGCTGCACGGCGGCCTTTCGCAGGACCAGCGCGAGCGCGTGCTGGCGCGGCTGCGCGAAGGGCGCATCGACCTCCTGGTGGCGACCGACGTCGCCTCGCGCGGCCTCGACATCGACCACCTGACCCACGTCGTCAACTTCGACCTGCCCATCGACCCGGACGCCTTCGTGCACCGCGTCGGCCGCACCGGGCGCGCGGGCCGCGAGGGCGTCGCCATCACGCTGGTCGATCCGCGCGAGCAGCGCCTGCTGCGCACGATCCAGTACGCCACGCGCCTGCACATCGAGCTGGCGCGCATGCCCACCGCCGAGGACCTCGACCGGCGCCGGCGCGAGATGACGCGCGCCGCGGTGCAGTCGGCGCACGACAAGGAGTCGGGCGCCGCCTTCCGCGGCATGGCGGCCGAGATGGCCGCGGCCCACGACCCCGTGGAGCTCTTGGCGAGCGCGCTCGAGCTGCTGCACCGCGCCGAGCACGGCGAGCTCGCCGCCAACGACAACGACTACGACTTCGCCGTGGAGGCGCCGCACGAGCCGCGCCAGCGGCGCGACGCGCCCGGCCGGCGCGACGAACGCCAAAGGCCGCGCGAGCACGCCGAGGGCGCGCCCGACCACGATGGCGGCGTGGCGCGGCTGTTCGTGGGCGCCGGGCGCATGCACGGCCTGCGCCCGGGCGACCTCGTCGGCGCCATCACCGGCGAGACCGGCCTGCCGAGCAGCGTCATCGGCCCGATCCGCATCGCCGAACGCTTCTCGCTGGTCGAGGTGCTCGGC
>JBEBCR010000309.1:0-3641 GCA_041157565.1 Planctomycetota bacterium
AGCACCTCCTCGACGCAGCGCAGGTTGCGCAGGCCGCGCGGCACCGCGCCGAGGTGCGCGCCCGCCACGGGGGCGCGGGCTCCGTCCGCGTCCTCGCCGACGACGCGCCCCACGATGACGCCGCCGAGGCGCGCGCGCAGCTCGACCTCGGTCGCCACGCCGGCGGCGACGGAGATGTCGCGCGCGTGGGTCAGCGCGAACTCCGGGCTCGAGGCGGTGATCTCCCAGCCTGCGCCGGGCAGCACGCCGTCGAAGGCGAAGCGGCCGAACTCGTCGCTCTCCCCCTCCATGAAGCGCACGTCGCCGTTGCGCGCGACGGTGAGGAAGGTGCCGGGGCCGGGCACGAGCGCCAGCTTGGCGCGCGGCGCTGGCGTGCCGTCGGGACGCAGCACGACGCCCACGACCCGGCCGGCGGCCAGCATCTGGATGTCGGGGGCCGCCGCGTCGTCCTTGCGCGTGGCGCGGGCGCGCACCACGCCGTCGGGCGCGTGCCACTCGCCGCGCGCCTCGAGGTAGTAGGTGCCCGGACGCACGCCGCGGAAGGCGTACTCGCCGCGCGCGTCGGTGGCGGCGACGGCGATGGGCTGCACGCGCTTCCACATGTCGTCGCCCATGGCGAACATGCGCAGCATGCGGCCGAGCACCGCCGCGCCGGCGGGCGGCACGGGCAGCAGCTCGACACGCGCCCCGGCGACGGGAGCGCCGCCATCGCGCTCGACCACGCGCCCGCGCAAGCCGGCCTCGCCGCGCACGCGCACGCCCAGCTCGAGCGCGGCTCGACGCGCCCCGAGGGCCTCGCCGGCCGCCCCGTCCGCGGCCGGACTCTTCAAGGTGGCGGCGGGCGCCGCGAGGGCCGTGCCCTGGCTTGTCGATCCGGGCGCGAGCGACGGCGCGACGCGTCGAGTGTCGCCCAAGAAGAGCCAGAGCAAGGCCGCGAAGGACGCCAGGGCGAGCGCCGCCGTCACCACTCCACCGCGCGCAGCGCCCCGACGGACGCGATCGGAACTGGACGCGGAGGAGGATCGTGGATTCCGTCGGCTGTGATTGGGTAGGCGCATGTAACCGGTGGGACTCCTGGCGCCGCCCGTCGGGCGACCAAAGGGCCATCCCCCCATGCTATGGTCCGGCGCCGCGAGGGGCCCGTAAGTTCCCAGTCAGCGGAGCCGACGACGGCGGCTTCCGGGCCAAGACGCGAGCCGCTAGGCACCCGACTCGAGGGCGGCCGCCAGCGAGCGTCGCAGCACGTCCTCGAAGGGCTCCGGGGCCCAGCCCAGCTCGCGCCGGGCCTTGGATGCGTCGAACACGAGGCGCCGACCGAGCATGGTCAAGGCCTGGGGCGGCACGAGGTCGGAGGCCCAGAGGGGCTCGACGGCCCGCGCCAGCGCCGCGACCGGCGGCAGCAGCCATGCCGGAAGCGTCCCCATGGGCTCGCGCCGGCCCGAGAGGCGCGCCGCCAAGGCGAACAGGTCGCGCGTGCGCCAATTCGACTCCACCAGCAGGTAGCGCTCGCCGCGCCGGCCGCGCTCGAGCGCCAGCAGCACTCCCTCGGCGGCGTCCTCCACGCCCACCACCGCCAGCCAACCGGGTGGAGCCAGCGGCGGCGCGCCGCGTCGGGCCACGCGCGCGAGGAAGCGCGCCGTGTTCGAGCCGGCGCCCTTGGCTCCGAAGATGGCGCCCGGATTGGCGGCCACGCAGTCAAGTCTGCTTGACTGCCCGAGCACCAGTTCCTCGGCCGCGCGCTTGGTGTCGGCGTAGTCGACGCGGCACGGCGCCAGGTTCCAGCGCGCGGCCTCGTCGATCGGCCTCCCGTCCTCGGACGAGCCCACCGCCACGACGGAGGACACGTGGCAGAAGCGCCGCGCACCGAGGCGCGCGGCCTCCTCGGCCATCGTGCGCGTGCCCGCGAGGTTGATCGCCACCTGCGCGGCGCGGTCGGCGCGCTTGTAGCTGATCAGCGCGGCGTTGTTGACCACGTCGAACTCGCCGCCCGACTCGCGCGCGCAGTGCTCCATGGCGCGCCGCGTCGCGGCGGCGTCGCGCAGGTCCCCCACGTGCACGCGCGCGCCGCGCGCCGCGAACTGGCGCGCGCGCTCGGCGTCGCGCACGTAGACGTGCAGCCGCGCGCCGCGCCGCTCGAGGCGCGCGAACAGCTCCCCGCCGAGGAATCCGGTGGCGCCGGTGAGCAGGCAATGCGGCGCGAGGCTCATGCGCGCCTCCTGGCCGCCTCGGCGCCCTCGAAAAGCAGCGGCAAGCGCACGCGCGCGGTCGTGCCCGCCTCGGAACCCTCGCGCGGAACAAGCTCGATGGTCCCGTTCATCTCCTCGACCAGGCGACGCGCGATGGCGAGCCCGAGCCCCGTGCCGTGGCTGCGGGTCGTGAAGTAGGGTTCGAACAGGCGCGCGCGCGCCGTCTCGGTCAGGCCCACACCGGAGTCCTCCAGCTCGATCAGCACGCGGCCGGCGACGCCTTCGCGCTCGACCCGCACGCGCGCCACGAGCCGTCCGCCGTCCGGCATGGCCTCGATGGCGTTCTGCGCGAGGTTGATCAGCACGCGGCGCAGTTCATGGGCGTCGGCCCGCACCATGGCGGGCTCGAGCTCGCGCGCCAGCTCGACGCGCGCCTCGGCCGCCCACGCGGCGTTCAGGTCCAGCACCTCGCCCACGAGGCGCGCGGCGTCCAGCGCCTCCGGCTTGGAAGCGCGCGAGCCGGCGAAGGCCGAGAAGTCGGCCGCGATCTTGCGCATGTGCTCGACCTGGCGCAGCACCAGCTCCACCGTCCGGTCGAAGATGCCGGGGAACTCGGGGCTGCGCTCGTCGCGCGCGCGCTTGAGCAGGTTCATCGACAGCTGAATGGGCGTGAGCGGGTTCTTGATCTCGTGCGCCACCTGCCGCGCCATCTCGCGCCAGGCCCGGTCCTTCTCGGCCTTGACCAGCTTGCGCCGGCTCTCGTCGATCTCGCTGGTCATCTCGTCGAAGGCCCGTCCGAGGTCGCCGATCTCGTCGTCGCCCGCCACGCCCGAACGCGCGGCGAGGTCGCCGGCCGCCACGCGCCGCGCCGCCTGCTGCAGGCGCAGGATGGGCGCGGTGGTGCGGCGCGCCACCAGCATGGTGCCGAGGACGACGAGGAGCACGACGACCAGCGTGGCCTTGAGGAGCAGGGCCTGCAGCTCGTCGAGCGTGGCGGCGATGTCGTCGTCGTCCATGCCCACGCCCACCACCCAGCCGAAGCCGCCTTCGGAGCCAGGACGGCAATGGCGGAAGGCGGCGCTGCGCTCCACGCCGCGGAACTGGTAGCGCGGGTAGAGTCCGTGCTGCGCGCCGCGCGCGGCCTCCACCAGCCGCGGCAGCCCGATGGGCGGCCCCGATACGGAGCGGCCCTCCAGCTCGCGCGAGGGGTGCGCGAGGATCGTGTCGCAGTCCGACTTCCACAGCCAGGCGTAGGTCGAGGCGTACAGGTCGTCGCGGGTGCGCAGCGGGATGCTCGGCTTGACCGGGCGCAGCACCACCGACTGCACGCGCGCGAAGTCCATCAGCGCGTAGACCACGCCGACCACCGACTCGTCGCCGCTGCGCCGCACTGGCGCGGCGAAGCCCAGGTGCGCGCGCGGCCTCGCGTCCGATTCACTTGACACAAGCGGCGAA
>JBEBCR010000310.1:0-6596 GCA_041157565.1 Planctomycetota bacterium
ACCTGGTCGACTTCGACATGCTCTACGGGCATCGGCGCGACGCCAAGGGCTACCGCCGCGCGCTGGAGGAGTTCGACGCGGACTGGAACGAGTTCGCCGCCGCCCTGCGCCCCGACGACCTCGTGATCCTCACCGCCGACCACGGCAACGATCCGACGAAGATGGAGACCACCGACCACACGCGCGAGCACATCCCGATCCTCGTGGCGGGCGCGCGCGTCAAGGGCGGCGCGGAGCTCGGCACGCGCGCGAGCTTCGCCGACATCGGCGCCACCGTCGAGGACGCGTTCGGCTTGCCGAGCGCGCCGCACGGACGATCGTTCCTGGACCTCGCGCTCGGGCGCGAGGCCGCGCACGCCTGATGCAGCTGCGCGACCTCACGACCAAGAAGCGCGACGGCCGGCCGCTCTCCGACGACGAGATCCGCTGGTTCATCGCCGCGTACACGCGCGGCGAGCTGCTCGACTACCACGCGGCCGGGCTGCTCGGCACGATCTTCGTGCGCGGGCTGGACGAGCGCGAGCTGGGCACGTGGACGCGGGCGATGCTCGAGTCGGGCGCGCGCCTCGACCTCTCGCACGTGCAGCAGCCCAAGGTCGACAAGCATTCGACCGGCGGCGTGGGCGACAAGGTGTCGCTGGCGCTGGCGCCGGCGCTGGCGGCCTGCGGCGTGGCCGTGCCGATGATCTCGGGACGCGGCCTCGGGCACACCGGGGGCACGCTCGACAAGCTCGAGGCCATTCCCGGCTTCGTCACGCGCCTGTCCGAGGACGAGATCGTGCGCGTGCTGGACGAGTGTGGCCTGGTGTTCGCCGGGCAGACCGAGCGGCTCGTGCCGGCCGACAAGAAGCTCTACGCGCTGCGCGACGCGACCGGCCTCGTGGAGGCGGTGCCCCTGATCGCCTCCTCGATCATGAGCAAGAAGCTCGCCGAGGACCTCGACGCGCTGGTGCTCGACGTCAAGTACGGCAGCGGTTCGTTCATGCCCGACCCGGCCGACGGCGAGCGGCTGGCGCGCACGATGCTCGGCATCGCGCGCTCGTGCGGGCTCGCGTGCAGCGTCGCCTTGACGGCCATGGACCGGCCGCTGGGCCGCGCCGTGGGCCACGCGCTCGAGGTCGCCGAGGTCGGCGAGTGCCTCGCCGGCGGCGGGCCGGCCGACCTGCGCGAACTGGTGGTCGCGCAGGGCGCCGAGGCGCTGCGCCTCGCGGGCGTCGCCAGTTCGCACGAGGACGGGCGCCGGCGCGTCGCCTCCACGCTCGACGACGGCCACGCGCGCGCCCTGTTCGAGGTCGTGGTCAAGGCCCAGGGCGGCGACCCGCGCGTCGTGGCGCGCCCGGAGCTCCTGCCGCGCGCGCCGTCGGTCGAGCCGTTCCTCGCCGATCGCGACGGGGTCCTCTCCTTCCACAACGTGCGCGAAGTAGGCCTGGCGGCGGCGGCGCTGGGCGGCGGGCGCCTGCGGATCGACGACCAGATCGACCCGGCCGTGGGCCTAGTGTGGCGCCGCGCGGCCGGCGAGTCGGTGCGGGCGGGCGAGACGCTGTGCGAGATCCACCACCGCTCCGGCCGCGGGCTGGCGCGCTGTCAAGCGCTTTTGACGAATGCGGTCCAGTTGTCGCCCGGGGCCCCGCCCGGCGAGCTGGTCCGCGAGTGGCTGCGCTGAGGGCCGCGTCGCTCGCGCATTGACGCGCGGCCCGCGATGGAGGACAAAGGTGGGCCGCGGCCCGGTCCGCGCCTCCGATCCGCATGGAACAAAGCACCTTGGTCGTCGTGCTGCGCGCGCTCCTCGGCGTGGCCTTCTTCGTCGGGGCCGCCTGGCTCCTCTCCAGCGACCGCTCGCGCTTCCAGGCGCGCGCGGTGTTCGGCGGGATCCTCCTGCAGTTCGCCATCGCCTTCCTCGTGCTCGAGACCGCGGTCGGCACGAGCTTCTTCCAGGGCGTCTCGAACTTCGTCTCGAAGCTGATCTCGATGGCCGTGCCCGGCGCGCAGCAGGTCTTCGGCTCGCTGGCCGACCCCGCTGGTCCGGCGGGCTTCGTGTTCGCCTTCGCGGCCACGGGCCTGGTGCTGATCATCTTCATCTCGGCGCTGTTCAGCATCCTCTACCACGTGGGCCTGATGCAGATCCTCGTCTGGCTGCTGGCCAAGGCGATGAGCGCCACGCTCGGCATCTCGGGCGGCGAGGCGATGGCCGCGGCGGCCAACATCTTCATGGGCCAGACCGAGGCGCCCATGGTGATCAAGCCCTACGTCGCGGGCATGACGAAGAGCGAGCTCAACGCGCTGATGACCGGCGGCTTCGCCACCATCGCTGGCTCGGTCATGGCCGTCTACATGTCCATCCTCGGCCCCGAGTACGCCAGCCACATCATCACGGCCTCCGTGCTGTCGGCGCCGGCGAGCTTCACCATCGCCAAGTTGATCGTGCCCGAGACCGAGCAGAGCGCCACGGCCGGCGGCGTGCGCCTGCGCTTCGACCGCGACGCGACCAACGTGATCGAGGCCGCCACCAACGGCGCGCTCGACGGCCTCAAGTTGTGGTTGAACGTGATGGCGATGCTGATCGCCTTCATCGCGCTGGTGAACCTGGTCAATTGGCCGCTGGGCGCGCTCTTCGAGGGCTTGTCGCTCGCCACCATCTTCGGCTGGGTCTTCGCGCCCGTGGCGTGGCTGATGGGCGTCGAGGGTTGGCACGACTGCCGCATGTTCGGCTCGCTGCTCGGGACGCAAATCTCGATCAACGAGTTCGTCGGCTACCAGGAGCTGCAGCGCCTCCAACCCTCCTTCGAGCACGAACGCTCGGTCAAGATGGCCATCTACGCCTTGTGCGGCTTCGCCAACTTCGCCTCGATCGGCATCCAGATCGGAGGCATCTCCGCCATCGCGCCCGAGCGCAAGAAGGACCTCGCCGCGCTGGCGCTCAAGGCCATGCTGGGCGGGGCGCTGGCGTGCTGGATGACGGCGACGGTCGCGGGGGTCTACCTGTGAGCGCGCGGCGGGCGCCGAGCGAAGCCGAGGCCCTCGACGCGCTGGTCGAGGCCTTGCGGCGGCGCGACGTGGGCAACTGCGAGGTCGCCATCGTCTTGGGCAGCGGCCTCGGCGTGCTGGCGGAGCGCGTCGAGGACGCGGAGGTCGTGGACTACGCCGAGCTGGACGCCATGCCGCGCTCCAGCGTGCCCGGCCACGCCGGCAAGCTCGTCGTCGGCCGGCTCGGCGGCGTGCGCGTCGTGCTGCAGCAAGGCCGCGTGCACCTGTACGAGGGCTTCGGCTTCCACGAGGTCGTGCGCGCCGTGCGCGCCTTCGCGCGCCTCGGCGTGGGGAAGCTCGTCTTGACCAACGCCGCCGGTTCGCTGCGCCTCGACTCGCCGCCCGGCACGTTGATGCGCATCGAGGACCACCTCGACCTGCAGGGCAAGGTGCGCCTGGCGCGCGGCGAGGCCGCGCTGGCGAACCCGTGGGACGCGCGCCTCGGCGCCGCCCTGGACGCTGCCGCGCGCGAGGCCGGCGTGCAGCTCGCCCGCGGCGTGTACGCGGCGCTCCTCGGGCCGTCCTACGAGACTCCGGCCGAGATCCGCATGCTGCGCCGCTTCGGCGCCGACGCGGTCGGCATGAGCACCGTGGCCGAGGCGCAGGCCGCGCACGCCGCCGGCATGCGCATCTGCGGCGTCTCGTGCCTCACGAACCACGCCGCGGGCGTCACCGACGCCGTGCCCAACCACGAGGAAGTCGTGGAGGAGGGCCGCAAGGCGTCCAAGCGCTTCTGCGACCTGCTCGAGGCCGCCATGCGGCGCCTCTAGCGCGGGTGCGCGGCCTCAGCCGCGCAACCCGCGCTTGTGCAGCTCGTCGGCCAGCACGAGCAGCGCGCGACTGAGAGCCTTGCGGCAGCTCGCCTCGCTCTTGCCGAGGTACGCGGCGATCTCGGCGTGGCTCAGTTCCGCGAAGCGCGCCAGCACGATGATCTCGCGCTCGGACTCGTCCAGCGCCGCCAAGGCGTCGCGCAGCTTCTCGACCTCCTCGTGCTCCATCGCCAGGCGGCTCGGCGTGCGCGAATCGCGCGCGCCATGCGCTTCGGCCATCTCTTCGCCGCCTTCGGCGTCCAAGGGCACTTCGGAGACCGCGGCGCGCTTGTCGGCCTGGAAGCGGCGGTTCTTCTCGACGAGCTTGCGCAGCGCCAGCGTGTACAGCCAGCTGCGGAACGACGGTTCGTCGCGGAACTCGAACTCGGGCGCCCCGTCGAGCGCCTCGCGGCAGACGGACTGCACCAGGTCCGACTGGTCCAACTTGGCGCGCAGTCCCGCGCTGGCGCGCGCGCGCAGGAAGGCGCGCAAGCCGTCCATGTTCGCCTCGAGCATTTGGCCGAAGCGCTCCAGCTCCTCGGCCTTGGGGTCGGTCGACGACATGCCCCCATGGTAGCCGCCTGCGCCGGGCGAGGCCCTCCCGAGCCTTCCATTGTCCGTCCAGCCCGCCCTTCCGCCGGAATTCCCGCGGTCTTTTCCGGTCACGCGTCGCCACGAGGGGCCATCCACTCCTGTGCCGAGGAAGGTCTCGGCCTCACACCAAGCACAAGGATCGAACCATGAAGACCACTCTCACCCGCACCCTGTTCGCCCTCGGCGCCCTCTTCCCCATGGCCACGGCGGAGGCCCAGGTCGGCGAGGTCATCCTGATCGACACGATGTACGAGCGCATCTACGGCCCTTCGGTCGCGGGCGGAGCGCTGCGCGCCGAGGCCAAGGCTGGCGGCACCACCAACGTCGAGACGGGATACAGCGAGGCGCATGCCAGCGCCAAGTTGAGCAAGGATCTGCGCATGTTCGGCTTCGAGATCGAGGCGGCGGCGATCGAGGCCAGGGGCCATCGCAGCACCACGAGCGGTGGCTTCGTCACCGAAACCGGCTACCACGTCCGCGTCCTCGACGGGATCGTGACCTTCGTCGAGCACGCCGAGGACATCGACTGGACCTTGCCCCCGCTGAACATCCTGCCCGGCAACGGCCTGAGCATCCCCGTGCCCATCGGCCCGGTCACGGTCACGCTGCGCGCCAACGCGGGCCTGCGCTCGGCGCTCGCGTACGACATGAGCTACGGCGCCACCGCCAACATCCCCGAAGGCACCCTGGACGCGCACATGACGGTGCAGCTCGGCGGCAACGGCAAGGTGTGGGCCTTCGGCAACGCCAGCGCCACGCTCTCGGCGGTGGTCATCAAGGTGGGGGTCGAGGCCGACATGCGCTTCGGCAACCTGCTCGCCGGCCCGGTGCTCGAGGCTCGCCCGCAGCAGGTCGCCGGCGCCCTGGTGGTCAACCTGATGCCCATCGAGATCGAGGTCGCGCCCTTCATCAAGGTCTACATCCCCTTCCTCGGCTGGAAGAAGACCAAGAAGACGCTGGTCAACTGGGGCGCCAGCGCCTACGCGGCCAACTTCCCCTTGAACTGAGGTTGGTCAAGCGAACTTGACGATCCGGCGCGGCTTGCGCGCCGGGGAGGAGGAGGCGCCGTCCCGCGCGATGCGGGGCGGCGCCTCGCGCCTTTGGGCGCTTGCGCGCGGCGCGGCCAGCGGGATTTCCGCGGAGTTCCCGTCACGAACGGCTCGGCGCCGCCATCGAAGACTTCGACAGCGGGGGGGAACGCCTCCTGCCCAAGCGCCAATCCACGAACGAGGAACTCCGCCATGAAGATCCGAATCACGCAGATCCTGCTGGCCGCCTGCGCCTGCCTGTTCCCGGCGACCGCCGAGGCCCAGAACCAACTGAGCACGACCGTGCAGCTCGTCGACAAGACCTGGACGAAGACCTACGGCACCTCGGTGGCCGGCGGGGACTTCCGCGTCGAGGCCAGCGCCTTCGGCGCCTACAACGTCCTCAACGGCAGCGGCGAGGCCACCGTCCATGGCCTGCTGCAGAAGCGCGTGCAGATCTTCGGCGAGCACTTCACCGCCGCGCGCCTGATCGCCGAGGCGGGCGTGGAGCGCCAGATGGGGCAGACCCAGCGCTACTACGCCTACCGCGTGCTGCTGGTCGGGGGGCTGATCACCCACAACGAGTTCGACCCCGAGATCACCTTCACCATCCCGCCGATCAGCATCATCCCGGGCGATGGCCTGCTCGCCGCGGTGCCGGTCGGTCCCTTCCAGGTCGCCGTGCGCGCCAACGCGGGCCTCAACACCGGCATGGCGATCGGCACGAACATCGGCGTGCTGCCCCCGACGGTCCACATGACCGGCACGGCGCGGGCCTCGGCCGTCGGCGTCGCCAGCGCCGCGCTGCACCTCGGCAGCCTCGCCTCGTGCGGAGTGGAGGCCCAACTCCAGATGGGCAACCTGGCCACGGCCTACAACCTGCGCCCGACCTTCACCACCGTCTCGGGCACCATTTCGCTGACCATGCAGGCCGTGATCCTCCGCCTGGTGGCCTTCGCCCAGATCTACATCCCGATCGTCGGCACCCAACGCTGGGACGAGACGCTGGCGGAGTGGACGACCCCGAAGCTCGTATTCAACTTGCCGCTGGACTGATTCAGGAGCCACCCGGCTCGCCGCGAGTCGAGCCGGGGCGTCTTGTGAGAGTGTGAATGGGAGTGTGAGAGAGGGGGGGCGCCTA
>JBEBCR010000311.1:0-8365 GCA_041157565.1 Planctomycetota bacterium
CTGCGCTCGGGCGCGACGGAGGTCGGCTACCGCCTGCGGCCGAACGACGAATCGGGCGACCAGTTCCTGGAGATCTGGCGCCGCGAGTCGTTCGGCGTCGACGAGGAGCCGTTCGAGGGCGGCTTGTTCCAGTTCCTCCACGACCGGGTCAAGTCGTTCGACGTGCAAGCTTGGGAGGAGGACGGGCCCGACGCCGAACCGCTCGAGGAATGGGGCGGCGACGACGCGGGCGACGACCAGCGCGCGGGCCTGCCGGCGCGCATCGAGATCTCCCTGACGCTCGAACTGCAGCCGCGCCTCGTGAACGAGCAGTTCCGCTACCTGCCCACGGATCGAAGGACGCTGACCTACAAGCGCGTGCTGCGCTTGCCGGAGCCGCTGCGCGGCGAGGAGGCCGACATCGCCTTGCCGGTCGTGCCGCGCACGCCCGCGGCCAACGCGGGCGGCTTGAACAACCCGAACACGGTGGGCGGCGCCGCCAATGGCGGCGCGGGCGGAGCCGCCGGTGGCGATGGAGTCGGCCGCGGTCCGGGCGGTGGCGGCGGCGCGATCCGCGGTGGTGGCGGTGGTGGTGGCGGCGCCGTTCGCGGACCGGGTGGTGGCGGCGGCGGCGGTGGAGCCGGCCGCGGTCCGGGCGGCTGACGGCGAACGATGGTCGCGGGCGCGTTCACGCGCGCCGCGACGCGAACACGGCCTTGGCCGCCGGCGCGCGCCGCGCCTTCTTGTCAGAGCGGCTTGCCGATGCGCTCGCGACCGGCCATGTAGGGCCGCAGGCAGGCCGGCAAGGTGACGGTGCCGTCGGCGTTCTGGTGGTTCTCGAGCAGCGCGATCAGCATGCGCACGCTAGCCGCCACCGTGTTGTTCAACGTGTGGCACACGCGCACCACGCCTTCGGCGTCGCGGTAGCGCATGTTCAGGCGCCGCGCCTGGTACTCGTGGAAGCGGCTGGCCGAGTGGGTCTCGCCGTAGCCCTTGCGGCTCGGCATCCAGGTCTCGATGTCGAACTTCTGGATCTGCGGCGCGCCGAGGTCGCCGCCGCACACGTTGACGATCCTGTACGGCAGGCCGAGCGCCTGCAGCACGTCCTCGGCGTTGGCGACGATGGCGTGGTGGTGCTCGATCGAGCGCTGCGCGTCGGCGACGTCGACGACCACCTGCTCGACCTTCTGGAACTGGTGCACGCGGTACAACCCGCGCGTGTCCTTGCCGTAGGTGCCGGCCTCGCGCCGGTAGCACGACGACAACGCGACGTAGCGCTTCGGGAGGTCCTTCAGGTCGAGGATCTCGTCCTGGTGCAGCGCCGTGACCGGCACTTCGGCCGTGCCGACGAGGCACAGGTCGTCGCGATCGTCGCAGCGATACGCCTGCTCCTCGCCGCAGGGGAAGTACCCCGTGCCGACCATGATCTCCTTGCGCACGAGGGTGGGCACCGACAGCGGCACGAAGCCGCGCGACACCATCAACTCCAGCGCGTAGCGCATCATGGCGCCCTCGAGCAGCGACAGGTCGCCCTTGAGGAAGTAGTTGCGCGAGCCGGCGATGCGCGCGCCGCGCTCGACGTCGATCCAGTCCTGCGCCTCGCCCAGCGCGATGTGGTCGCGCGGCTGGAAGTCGAACTGGCGCGGAGTCCCCCAGCGCTTGACCTCGACATTCTCGCTGTCGTCGCGGCCCTCGGGCACCTCGGCCGCCGGGATGTTGGGCACGCGCAGCAGCAGCGTCGCGAGCTCCGCCTGCAGTCGCGCCAGGTCCTCCTCCTTCTCCTTGAGCGCGGCCTTCTGGGCCTTCTGCTCCTCGGCGAGGCGCGGACGGTCGGCGGGCGCGGCCGCCCCGATCAGCTTGGAGGCGTTCTTCTGCTCGTTGCGCAGGCGGTCGACCTCGGTGATGCCGGCGCGCACCTTGTCGTCGAGCGCGAGGATGGCGTCGAGATCCAGGGCGATGCGCTTCTTGGCGGCGCCCGCCTTGACCACGTCGGGGTTGGCCCGGATGTACTTCATGTCCAGCATCGCGTCACTCCTTCCAGGCGGATTCGACCTTGCCGAAGAGGTCGTGCTTCTTGTCCACCAGCTGGACCTCGACCTTCTCCATCCCCTTGGCCTCCATCTGCAGGTCGAGCGGGAACCACGCCGCCGCCCAGCCCAGGGTGTTGATCCCCTCGTTGTCCAGCACGCGCGGCATCTTCTCGGCCTTGGAGGCCTTCTTCGTTCCGCTCTTGCGCCAGGCGGCCTCGACCGCGGGCACGCACTGCCAGGCGCGCTCGTAGCGCTCGCCGGCCGAGCCCGTGGCCACCACGCTGGCGCCTTCGATGGTCAGTACGCCTTCGTCGAGGCGCGTGCGGAAGTCGAAGCCGAACGGCGCGCCGAGCTGCACGACCGTGGTCTCGCCCTTCCTCACGTCCCAGTTCTGCATGCCCTTGGACGGCACGATGAGCGCCTTCTGCTGCTGGCGCTTCTTGCCCTTCCTGACTTCGCCGTAGTAGAGCGTGTAGCGGCCGGTGGGCACCTCGACGCCCTTGGAGCCGCCCTCGACCAGGTCGAAGAAGCAGTTCTGGAGCTGGCCTTCGCCCTTGAGCACGCACCAGGTCGGCGCCACGCCACCCTTGTACTCCAGCTTGAGGACGCCCGTGTCGACGGCGACCTGCCGCGCGGACAGCTCGCGGCCGTCGCTCTGCATGTCGAAGCGCCACCACTTGCCGCCGACCTGCTGCAGCTCGCTCCACGGACGCGCGCGCTTGGCGTCGCCGACGACGATCGAGTCCATGTTCGGCTGGTAGTGGTCGCGGCTCATGCCGATGTTGCCGAAGGTCTTGGGCACGGTGCCGTAGACGCCGTCGACGGAGTCGTCGATGACGCGGATCTTGACGCCCGCGAGGTCGCCCACCACCGAGGACGCGCCCAGGTAGTAGATGGCCATCTGGTTGTCGTCCGCCTGCAGGTTCATCTCGATGCCTTGGTAGCTGTCCTTCTGCACGCCGGTGACGTACAGGACGCCCCACGAGCGCGCGTTGGAGCCCTTGCCGATCTCGAGCTTCAACTGCGCGATGTTGCCCGTCAGCGGCAGCTTGAGGTCCTTTTCGCCATCGCCCTTGCCGTCTCCGTCGACGTCGACGCGCACGTCCGAGGAGCCGACGCGCACGACGGTCGGCGGATCGTCCATGTTGGGGAAGGTGAAGGCGCTGCCCTTCTTCTGCAGGCTCATCGACAACCACATCGGGTAGAGGTCGTCGGCCTCGTAGCACGGCCGCAGGTACTGCTCGGGGCTAGCGAGGAGCTCGAAGGTGGTCTTGATGGTGGTGGCGGGCGCGCCCTCGACGGGCACGGGCTGCGCCTCGCCGGCCCCGGGATCGGGAGCCTTGTCCGCGCCGCGCTCCTTGAGCTTCTTGACGCGCGCCACGGCCTCCTCGTGGCGCTTGTCCTTCACGCCGGCCGTCTCGCGCAGCTCGATGGCCTTCTCCCACCACTTGAGCGCCTGGGCGGTGTCCGCGCGCGTCTCGCGCAGCCGCTCGTCGACGCAGTCGGCGAGGATCAGGTAGCACTCGGAGGACATGTACGCGTCGGCCTCCTGGTCGAAGGCCGCCGCCAGCGTGTCGAGCTCGGGGATGATCTTCTGGAAGACGGCCGCGTCGCGACGCTCGAGGTTCGACAGGAACTCGTCGCGCATGGCGGCATGGCGCTTGGCGAGGTCGGCGCGGATGCGCCACGCCGACTCGTCGAGTCCGGCGAAGTACGCCTTCATGCGCTCGGGGAAGTCGGTCTCGAGGGCGCCGCTCCAGGCCGCGGACAAGGCCTCCAGCAGCGCCTTGCGCGCCTCGTCCTCCTCCTTGGCCTGCTCCTCGGCCAGTTGGGCGATCCACGCGGCGGCCTGGGTGGAATCGGCCTTCACCAGCTTCTCGAGGTCGCTCTTCTTGCCGACGACCTTCTCGGCCTTGGCGCGCCAGTCGGGGTCGGGCTTGTCGGCGCGCGCGATGGACGCGCCGAGGAAGAGGGACAGGCACAAGCACAGGAGGTGGCGCTTCATGGAGGGCGAACCCGCGGCGCGCGCGGCGCCGACGGGCGAAGCAGTCTAGCGCCCGGCGCCGCGGGCGCTCAACGGCGCGACGACATGCGCTCCAGGAAGGCCTTTTCCGAGCGGGTCAGGGAGCCGATGCCCTCCCGGTGGATCTTCTCCAGCAGGCGGTCCATGCGGGCCTCGTCGTCCGCTCCGCGCTCGATCTCGGCCACGGCCCGCCGACGCGCCAGGAGGGCCCAGGGATCGAAGCGCCACGCGCCGGAGCGCACGAGGCCGTGGCCGGCCGCCAGGCCGCCAAGGTGCACGAGGTGCGCCACGCCGCTCGAGCCCTGCTTGAAGTCGAGCAGCGCCGCGAAGATGGTCAACCCGAGGACGATCAGCACCAGCGTGCGCAGGCGCAGCGGGACGATGATCAAGAGCACGCGCGCGTCGGGATGCAGCGTGGCGCAGGCCGCCATCACGCCGTAGGCGGCGCCCGAGGCGCCGATGGCCGAAGGCGAGTCGAAGCCGAACGCCGCCGGCAGCAGGAACACGAGGCCGCCTGCCACCTGGCAGGCGAACCAGAACAGCGCGAAGCGCCGCGGGTCCATGTCCGCCTGCAGCATCGAGCCGAAGAACCACAGGATCAGGAGGTTGCCGAGGAGGTGGAGCGGATCCTGCACCGCGTGCAGCAGGCCGTAGGTGAACAGCTGCCAGACCTCCGGCACGCCCGCGCGCCACGCCTCCGGATCGAGGCGCGCGAAGCGCGTCAGCGCCTCGTGCCAGCTCGTCGGGTCGGCCGGATCGGCGGCGAAGAACAACGCGAACTGCAGCAGGAAGATCCCGCCGAGCAGCAGGGCGAGGAGCCGCACGGCTCCCTCGAAGGGTGGCAAGGCCATCGACAGGCCCGGGCCGGGCTCGGTGGACCTCACGCGGCGCCTCCACGCCCCGCGCCCGGCGGGGCGGCGCGCGCGAAGGGCTTGGGGATCAGCCTGCCTGTCGCCATCGACTTGGCGATCATCGGCACGAGAGGCGCGCCGACTGCAGCGTGTTCGACAGCAGCATGGCGATGGTCATGGGGCCCACGCCGCCGGGCACGGGGGTGATGGCCGCGGCGCGCGCGGCGGCCTCCTCGTAGGCCACGTCCCCCACGAGTCGGCCGTCCGCCAGCCGGTTGATGCCCACGTCGAGCACGACCGCGCCGGGCTTGACCCAGTCGCCGCGCACCAGTTCCGGCTTGCCCACGGCGGCGACGAGGATGTCGGCGCGCGCGCAGGTCGCCTGCAGTGCGCGCGTGCGCGAGTGCGCGATGGTCACCGTGGCGTTGCGCTCGAGCGCCAGCAGAGCGAAAGGCTTGCCGACCAGCATCGAGCGGCCGACCACGACCACATCCGCGCCCTCGAGCGGCACGCCCGAGCGGTCGAGGATCTCGATGCAGCCGGCCGGCGTGCACGGACGCAGGCCGGGCCGACCCAGAGCCAGCGCGGCGACGTTGTCCGAGTGCAGGCCGTCGACGTCCTTCCCGGGGTCGATGCGCTCGACGACGGCGTGCGCGTCGAGGTGGCGCGGCAAGGGCAGCTGCACCAGGATGCCGTGCACCGAAGCGTCGAGGTTCAGCGAGTCGATCAGCGCCAGGAGGTCCGCCAACGCCGTCGTCGCCGGCAGGCGCTCGGTGCGCACCGCGAAGCCGGCTTCCTGCGCCGCCTTGTCCTTGTTCTTCACGTACACCTGGCTGGCGGGATCCTCGCCCACCAGGACGACCACGAGCCCCGGACGAGCCCCGCGCGCGCGCAGCAGTTCCTCGGCCCCGCGGCGCACGTCGGCGCGCACCGCCGCGGCGATGGCCTTGCCGTCGAGCACGCGCGCGCTCATCGCGGCTGGATCTCCGCCTTGGCCTGCTCCTCTGGACGCGCGGCGCCGCCCTGCATGCCCTCCTGCGGCATGACGCCGTCGTCGGTGTAGCGGTGCAGCGACTTCTGGCTGTCCGGGAGATAGCCGAAGATCTGGAAGGTGAGGAACACGCTCAACGCGCCGGCGACCAGCACGCTCATCGCCTTCTCGCCGCGGTAGCCGCCCAGCATGCGCAGGTGGATGTAGACGATGTAGACGAGCCAGGTGATCAGCGCGGAGTTCTCCTTGCTGTCCCAGCCCCAGTAGTTGGCCCACGCCTCCTGCGCCCAGAAGGCGCCCATCCACAGGCCGGCCGTGAGGAACGGGAAGCCCACGGCGAAGGCGCGGAAGGAGACCTCCTCGAAGCTCGACTCCAGGCGCTTGACGGAGTCCGGCGCGGGTACGCGACCCATGAAGTGCAGGACGAGGAAGACGAGCCCCGCGAGCACGAACATCGGAATGGTGACGACCTGCGCGAAGGGCACCAGGAGCAGCCCGGCCAGCACCACCCATTGCGACTTTCGGCTCCAGCCGCCGCGCATGGCGCCCGTCCAGAAGCGCGCGACGAAGTAGACGATGCACATCAACGCCGCCACGGCCATGGTGGCGTAGCTGAAGATCAGGCAGGACAGGTGCGGGGCGAACCAGTAGCTCTGCAGCGCGGGCGGCAGGTCGCGCTGCGCGGTGGAGAGCGTGCGCACGTGCGCGTGCGTGAACCACACGCCGACGAGCACCAGGAGCACCAGCAGGTCCTCGACCACGGCCCAGCCATGGCCGCGGCGCGACAAGCCGAGCGCCGGCTTGAGCACGACCATCGACACGAGCAGCGCGGTGGTGAACATCGTCAGCACCTCGCTCATCGTCTGGCTCGGGAAGTGGTTGACCTCGATCCAGCGCCAGCCGACGGCGAAGGACATGACGACCAGGGCGATCCAGGTCGCCGCCATCGGCGCCGCGTGCAGGAACTTGGCGCCGGTCGAGGACGGCGCGCCGGAACGCTGCGCCCGGGCGTGCTGCACGGCCGAGAAGGCGCACAGCAGCGCGCCCAGGAGGCAGAGCACGTCCGCCACGGCGGTCAGCCGCGCCGAACGGGTCATCTCGGCCTCGAACAGGATCCTCAGGCTTTCCATGTCATGCTCCCTTGTCAGCTCCGGTGCTGGACTGCTCGAGCGTGCGCTGCTCGCGCTTGGCGGCCATGATCGGCCGCATGATGAACACGACGACCGACCCGAAGATGGTCAGGTACATGCCAAGCAGCACGATCGGGATGCCGGGGTCGTAGACGACCCCGATGCCCGAATAGCGCGGGTTGCGCGGATCGGCGTTGGTCTGGAAGAAGCGGTAGCCCTTCCAGTGGAAGTAGTCGTTGACCCGGATCTCGCGCGCCCGCTCGTCTCCCGCGTCGACGCGCGCGAGCTGGTCGAGCTGGCAGCCGGCGTCGAGGTGGTCGCCGCGGTCGGCGAAGCCCGAGGTGAACGAGGCGAGGAAGCGGCGCCAGGCGGGGAGCTTGCAGTCGTGCTCGTGCACGGCGAGCACGCTGCGCCACTCGAACGGGAAGCCGGCGTCGTTCTCGTAGTAGCGGATGTAGAAGCTCTCGTCCGGCGAGATCCACAGGTTCGCCAGGCTCTGGTCGGTCGAGGCCATGGTCACGACCTCGACGCGCTCCTTCTCGGTGCCCTTGTCGATGGTCACCTTGAGCTTCGCGCCGGTCGGATCGGTGCTGTAGAAGAACGGGCAGAACTCGGGATCGTCGATGTGCTCGGCCTCGGGGTCGAAGCGCACGACCTTCTCGAGGCGCGCCTCGTGCACGAGGTCGCCCACCACCAAGTCGCCGTCGCCCGGCATGTCGACCGTCGAGCCCGACTTGGCCGAGGCCTCGCGCCCGTCGTCGAAGTGCACCATGGGCTCCGCGCCGCGCGCGTAGTGCAGCACCGCCCGCGTCGGCCCGCGCGAGTTCCAGCGGTCCCACTCGAGGCCGGCCACCAGCTCCGCGTACTCGAAGCGCTTCTGCAAGTCGTGCTCCTCGGCGTTGAGGGCCTCGAGCACGAGCCGGCGCTCCGTGTGCCCGCCGCGCGTGGGCGTGATCTCCAGCCACACGCCCGGATTGCGCGGGCTGATCGCGTGGATCGGGCGCGGGTCGCGCACCTCGGTCTTGCCGGTCTCGTCCAGGCGGAAGTCGGCCATCGCCTCGCGCACCACCACCTGGTAGTCGCCGGCGTCGATGGAATCGCCCAGGCGGATCGCGTGGCGCGTCGATTGGACGTCGCCTTGCGCCGCGACCTTGAGCGACAACCACCCGAGGCGGTCCTCGTCGGGGCTGGAGAGGCGCTTCTTCGCCTCGCGCGCGTCGCCGCCCTCGACCACCATCAGCCGCCAGTTCCAACGCGGGTCGTACAAGGTCTGGCGTCCCGGCACATCGGGCTTGAGGAAGGACTGCTGGCCTCCCACGAGTCCGAGCGCCGCGATGGCGCCGAGGTTCTCCTTGTGGCCG
>JBEBCR010000312.1:0-5763 GCA_041157565.1 Planctomycetota bacterium
ACCGCCGACTGCCAAACCACCCGCCCCATCATGACACCAACACCATCGCGACGCAGATAGGCGCGAATAGGCTCCGGGTCGAAGTGGCGCCCGCTTCCTGCGCGGCGTCCCCGGCGGCAAATGTGTGCTGGGTCAAAAGTGTCGCCCGCCGGCAAATGTGTGCCTGACCCCAATTTGCCTGACCCCACTTTGCCCGAACCTCGGCGTTCTGGCGCGACCGCGCGGGGCTCGCAATCCTCCGGGGGTGGCAACGTATGGCTCGCCTCGTCCACGACGCGACGAAACTGGTAGCCACGAGAAAATCTGGATTTCCAAGGGACGAACACACCGCCGTTAGCTTTCCAAGAGACATGCGAGCACGTTGCCTAAAAGTCCGGCAAGCCGAATCACGGTGGGCGCCCAACGCAGGTTGGACCCCTAAACAGGCGTGCGATGCGCCCAAAGCCTTGCCAGCCGAGCATTTAGGCTGGCAGCTAGCCGCATGGAGGCAGGGAGCGCGCACCTGCTTTGCAGCAGATACATGGGGATTTTCTCGGAAACTTCGGTGTGAAAGTCAGAGTGTGAGCGCTTATCGGACCGTCTAATGCCCTGTTGCTGGAACATTATGAAACCGTTCCTCCTAGCCGTCTTGCTGTTTGCCGGCCTGGCGCCCATCGCGGCCGCCTTGCCCCTTCCCGCCGCCATGGGGCCCTGCCCCCAAGGCAAGCGTCCCTCGACGACTCAATCGACCAAGACCGCCAAGCATTCCAAGGGCCAGTTGCAATCGGGCACCGCAAAGGCAGCCGCCGCGAAGACAGCCGCTCAAGCTGGCGTCTACATCGGCGACAAGCTCCACCCGTTCGACAATCTGCCCCCTTCGATGGGCCGCCTCACGCAGGCTGCCGCCCAGCGCGCGCGGTCGTGGTGCGAAATGACCGGCTCGGTCGCCATTGTCGACGACCGCGACCGCTTCGTGCTCGTGGCTCCCGCCGGGCTCTCGGGCATGGACAGATTCATGTCGGTCGCCGTCAAGACGGCGAATTGGTTGGACGAGGAATTGCCGAGCACCGCCAACCAGATGCCGCCGCTGCCGGAAGGGCAGTATCAGGATGACCTGTTCATGCCCGACGGCAGCGCTGCGATCATCTACGTCCTCGACACCGAGGCGGATCAGGCGCGACTCGTGGAATTCCTGGTCAAGGAAGAACCGAGCTTGGCTGGATGGAGGAAGGATGCCGCTGGATTGGCCGGTTTCCATCTCCTGCGGCCGTTGTGCGCGGGCGTCGTCTTGCAAGTCGCGGGCAACGAAGAGTGGAGTCCCGAGCACGAGGTGGTCAGTCGCACCGCCAAGGTCCTCGCCCAGCGCCGCTTCGGAGTCCTGCCCTACTGGTTCGCCGAGGGCTTGGGGTGGGCGGCCGAGTGGAAGTACGACCGGCAGTTGTACTGCTTCTCGCACCGCGATGAATTCATCTTCACCGTGGAGCATGGCGCTTGGGGCAAGAACGTCACTCGCAAGTACGAGAAGCGCGCGAAGTCGCCTATCGAGCCGAAGGAAGTTGAGGCCCTCAAGCGCGGCGTGTGGAACATTGACGCGGCCGAATATTCGTTCGGCTTGACGAGCTGGCTGCTCCAGCAGGATCCGCACAAGCTCTCGATGGCCCTGGAGGCGATGCGCGTCATCCGCGATCGCGAGAACCGGCAACCGCTGGACAACGGTGGCTGGACCAGGATTCCGGGCTGGGATCTGCCGGCGGACAGCTGGGATAAAGAATTCGCGCGGCAATACGGCGCGGATTGGCGTTTCACCGCGACCAAGGACCTCGCCAAGGGCTTGCGCAATCTCTGAGGGCGCGTGGTCGGCGCCTGACGAGGCGAGCGGATCCACGCAGCGTCCGTGGCGTGCGTGCAGGATTCGCACGCCATCGACGCCCGCGCCGCACGCCCGCCGCCCCCTACACGCGCGGTCGCTGCACGCTGGCGACTTGCTAGCCTTTAGCCGCATGGAACGCATGCATCTACTCGCGGATGCGCCTTGGTTGGTGCTGCTGCATCTTGCGACCGTCCTGCCCGCTGCCGTGCTGGGCGGCTATCTCTTGTGCGCGCGCAAGGGCGGCGCGCGACATCGCGCCTTGGGCAAGGTCTACTTGGCCTTGATGGCCGCCACGGCGCTTTCGACCTTGGCGTTGCCCGCCTTCGTCGGACCGACCCTGCGACTAGGCCCCCTGCGCCTCGGACTCTTGCACCTGTTCGTGCCCCTCACGCTGCATGGGGTATGGAAGGCCTTCCACACCATCAAGAAGGGCGACATCCACGGCCACAAGTGGGCCATGATCAGCCTCTACAGCGGGGCGTTGGTGATCGCAGGCGTGCTCTCGTTCGCCCCTGGACGCTTGATGCACCGCTTGTGGCTCGGCTGAAGCGCGTCGTCCGGCGCGATGGTGGCCACGTCGTGCTGTGGAGGCTCGTGCCTGCCAAGTCGTGACTGACGGCGGGTGGGTCGAACAAGCGCACGGCCCCATCCGGCACGGGCGAAGGATCCGCGCTCCTCGGGCGGAAGTTGGCGCGCCAGAGAAGAGCTGCGCGCCCGCCTTCGCGAGCCCAGCCCGCCTTCGCGAGCCCAGTCGGGTCTAGGGTTCGGGCCGGCCGAGAAGCTGGCGGAGCCCGCGGGGGCCGGACCTGTCCGCGCGGGTTGGGGCGTCCGTCAGGTGGGGCGCAAAAGAGCCGCCCCCCGCGCTTTTGGGCGCGAGGGGCGGCTGGATGGTGACCCCAAGGGGATTCGAACCCCTGTCGCAAGGATGAAAACCTTGTGTCCTAGGCCGGGCTAGACGATGGGGCCGCCTGTACGGTCGGTCGAACCTGTCCCGGCTGACCGGTTCGAGGGCGAGGAAGATAGGGTTCGGCCCCCCGCGTGTCAACCTTTGCCAGCAAGGACCACCAACGTGGGCGCGGCTAGGGCCAGAAAGCCAAGCCGAGAAGGCGCGGCCGAGGGTTCGCCAAGGGGCTGCGGACTGGTCAGGGCGGCTGGCAAGGAACGGCCTGGCGTACCAGAGAGATCGCCCGCGCGAGTCTCTCGTGGGCCGGCACGGCAGCCTTGCCCGCGAAGGCCCTTGGCTAGGCCTCCGCGCGTCGCCAGCCGTGGCCCTCGAGGATCGGAAGCAGGGCGCGGTACTCGCGCTCCAAGCCCGCCACGAGGGCGTCGTCGCCGCTGGCGGCCCCCGTTCCTCCGGCCAAGGCCCCGCCCAGCGCCGACCAGGTGTAGGTTTCGATCTCCAAGTGCAGGTCCTCGGCGGCCGGGGTGGAAAGCAGGCGGTCGAGGGTGCGGCGCGTCAGGGCGAAGGTGGTCGACAGGCCCTCGGCGGCCGCCAGGTCGACGGGCACGTGGAAGTGGGTGCGCCACTCCGCCGCGCCCAGCCAACGCTCGCGCTCGGGCCCCGACAGGGCGGCGCGCACCTCGGGCAGGTCTCCGGCGCGCAGCACGCCGTCGTGGACCAGCGCGTTGGTCTGGTGCAGCCAACGCGGCTCGTCGAGGGCCAGCAACGCCTCGACGGCGCGCGGGTGGCGCGCGGGCGCCTCGAGGCGCAGGGCGTTGGTCACCTGGACCTTGACGATGGGCACCCCGCCGTGGGCGCTCGACCCGAGGCGCTCGAGCGGATCGTCCTCGAACTCGACGGCGCTGTGGCACAAGTCGAGGCAGGCGCCCATGTGGGTGGTCCACGCCGCCAGCCAGGCGACGGAATCGGGGCGCGCGCGCAACTCGGCGCGGGCGCGGTCCCAGAAGGCGCGCAGGTCGCCCTGCGAGGACAGGTTCGCGCGCGGCTCGGGCTCGAGGCCGAGCCGCGCGCGTCGTCCGTGCGCCAAGGAGAGCTTGGCGAGGGCGCGCGCCGTGCTGTCAAGCAAACCTGACGCAGCGGCCTCGTCGGGATCGCTCCAGCGCGTCGAGTGTCCGCCGGTGTGCGTGCTGATCGACACGTGCGCGCGCGACTCGGCGAAGCGCGGGTCGGCGAAGCGCGGGTCGACGGAGCGCTCGTCGCCGTGCGCGCGCGACGCGGGCGCGTCGGGCTCGAGCAGCTCGGCCAGCTCGAGCGCCAACTGGGCCACCTGCCGCGTGTAGGTCGCGCGCGCGGGATCGCTCCAGCGCGGCTCGAAGACCGACTCCTTGACGCCGGCGGAGTGGAACTCGCCGTAGGGGAAGGCGTTCCAGGTGAAGGGCTCGAGGCGCTCGTCGCGCAGGAACTCGACGAGGCGCCGCAGTGCGGCGGGCGAGCGCAGGAGCTCGTCGACGAGCGCCGCCCCCATCCACGGTCCGACGCCGAAGCGTCCGCGCACGCCGAGGCGCTCGCGCAAGGGCGCGGCCACGGCGCCGGTGCGGCGCAGGAACTCGTCGAGGTCGCGCGCGGGGTGCAGGTTGAGGCAGTACCCGAGCAGGAGCCGCCGCGCCGGATCGTCCGCGTGCACGAAGCGCATGGCGAAGGGCAGGGCAGGGCGGGGCGTGGCGCGGCGCTCAGCGCGGCGCCGAGGCGCCGGCGACGCCCGCGAGCGGCACGGCCTCGTCGAGGAACAGGAAGAAGATGCCCTCGCGCACCGGGTAGGCGTACTGGCCGTCGGCGCGCACGAGCACGGCGTCCATCGGCCGCTCGATCGTCTTGCCGCCGCGGTTGGCGAGGCTCTTGGCGGCGATGCGCCGGTTGAGCTCGGCGAGCAGGTCGGCGCCGCCTTCGGCGAGCTTCTGCCGGGTCTCGGGGCAGACGACGCGTTGCAGGAGGTCGTGGTCGAGGGCGGGCATGGGTCGGAGGGAGCGGACGGAGCCGCGCCGTGGACAGAGCATGGCGCATGGGGGCGCGCGTCTCAAGCGCCGCATGCCCGCTGGCGGCGCGCCGCGCCGCCAAGTCGAGCGCGCGGGCTTGGAAGTAGCGGTGTCGAGCGCGCGCCCCGGCGCCTGCTAGGCTCTCTTGGGCGCCAGCGGCGCTTGGCGGCGCGGCGCGCGTCCCCCCTCGCCTTCGGCGTTCAGGAGTCCCCTCCACATGTCCCGCACCAGCAATCCCGTCCTCGGCGAGCACACCTTCGAGCGCGTGCAGTCCCGCGCCGGCGACGCCATGACGCTGCAGGGCACGGCGCTGAAGACGCTCGTGCTGCTCCTGTTGGCGGTGGCGAGCGGCTCGGTGCTGTGGACGCAGGTGCTGTCGGGCGACGCGGCGGGTGCATGGCCGTGGACGCTGGGCGGAATGGTCGCGAGCTTCGTGCTGGCGCTCGTCTTGCGCTTCAAGATGGATTGGGCGCCGTTCCTCGCGCCGGGCTACGCGCTGGCGCAAGGCTTGTTCCTCGGGGCGCTTTCGGCCGTGTTCGAGCAGCGCTACCCGGGGATCGCCCTGCAGGCCGTGCTGGCGACCGGCGGCACGCTCGTGGCGGTGCTGTTCGCCTACGTGGCGCGCGTCGTGCGTCCGAGCCAGAACCTGCGGCTCGTGCTGATCGCCTGCACGGGCGGCATCGGCCTCGTCTACCTCGCGGGCTTCATCGGCTCGTTCTTCGGCTGGCAGATCCCCTACATCCACGACAGCGGCCCGATCGGCATCGCGTTCAGCCTGTTCGTCGTCGTGGTGGCGGCCCTCAACCTCGTGCTCGACTTCGACTACATCGAGAAGGCCTGCGACTCCGGCGCGCCCAGGCGCCTCGAGTGGTATGGCGCCTTCGCGCTGATGGTCACGCTGGCTTGGCTGTACGTCGAGGTGCTCAAGCTCCTCGCCAAGCTGCGGCGGCGCAACTAGCCTCGCGACCCACCACCACCAC
>JBEBCR010000313.1:0-6297 GCA_041157565.1 Planctomycetota bacterium
GGCGCTGCAGGTCCTCGAGGCTGCCGGAGGCGAGCACGCGGCCATGGTGGATGATCCCGATGCGGTCGCACAGGCGCTCGGCCTCGGAGAGCACGTGCGTCGACAACAGCACGCAGGTGCCGGCGGCGCGGCGCGACTCGATGAACTCGATCATGGCCGAGCTCGCCAGCACGTCGAGCCCGGTCGTCGGTTCGTCGAGGATCAGCACCGCCGGATCGTGCAGCAGGGCGCGCGAGATGGAGACCTTCTGCCGTTGGCCGGTCGACAGCGCCTCGCAGCGTCCGTCGGCCCACGCCTCCATCTCGAACAAGGCCAGCAGCTCGGCGATGCGGCGCTCGAGCTCGGCGCCCTCCAGCCCGTGCAGCGTCCCGAAGTGGCGCAGCGTCTCGCGCGGCGTCAGTCGCGGATACAGGCCGGTCGAGCCCGACAGGAAGCCGAGCCGCCGCCGCGCCTCGATGGGATCCGCCACGACGTCGATGCCGTCGATGCGCGCGACCCCTTCGGTGGGAGGCAGGATCGAGGCCAGCATGCGCAGCGTCGTCGTCTTGCCGGCGCCGTTCTGGCCCAGGAGCCCGAACACCTCCCCTTGGCGCACGGCGAGGTCGACGCCGCGCACCGCCTCGACGCGTCCGCGCTTGGGATCGTGGTAGCTCTTCTTGAGGCCGATGGCCTCGATGGCGAGTCTGGGGGTCATTGGGTGGTCAGGCGGCCTTCCCGCCGCGGAACGCGAACCATGGGCGACCGCCCTCCTCGCGCTGGAGGAACCACGTGGCCCCGCGCACGGCGACGAGCGCGAGGACGAGGAGCGAGGCGCCGGCCAGCGCGTACTCGAGCGGCGCCACGCGCCCCTTGAGCAGGTCGCGGAAGGCGAGCACGACGTTGACGACCGGCACGCAGGCGAGCGCGGGCGTCAAGGCCAACCCCGGCAGCGCGCCCGCCATCGCCGGCAGGTAGAAGAACAACTGCAGCGGCCCGAGCGCCGCCTGGCCTTCCTTGAAGGTCTTGGCGCGCGAGGCGAAGACCATCATCGTCGCCGCGACGAAGAAGGCGAAGAGCAGCGCCAGCGGGGCGATGGCCACGAAGGCGGTCCACGGCACCTCGAACCGCAGGTCGGCGCCGCCGCCCTTGAGCATGCCGAGGAGGTGCCCGACCGACAGGCCCATCGCCAGCACGTTGAGCAATGTCGCCAGCATCGCCAGCGCCGCGACCGCCAGGATCTTGCCCTGCAGCACGGTGGAGCGCTCCACCGGCAGGAGCAGCGTCGTGTCGTGCGTGCCGCGCTCGCGCTCGCCCGCCGTGGCGTCGATGGCCGGGTAGAAGGCGCCCGAGAGCGTCATCATCACCATCAGCATCGGCAGCAGGAAGCTGAGCAGGAACGCCGCCTTGTCCTCCTGCGGCGCGAGGTCGCGACGCGCCTCGACGACCAGCGCGTCGAGCGCGTCCGCGCCGAGGCCTGCTTCGCGCGCGCCGCGTTGCCTCGACTCCTCCGCGAGTCGCTCGAGGCGCGGCAGCAGCCTGCGCGCCGCGAGTTCGCCCTTGCCCCTGGTCGAGTCGTGCACGAGCCGTCCGCCTTCGGCGCCCGGGCCGACGAGCACGGCGTCGGGCCCGTCCTCCTCGGCCAGCCACGCGCGCGCTTCGGCCTCCCCGCCGCGGCGCGGCGCCAGCACCTCGACCGGCTCCAGCGGTCGCGTCCCGGGCGTCGCCGCCGGGCTCGCGTCGCCGCGCAGCGCGTCGGACAAGAGCTGCAGGTCTTGCGACGGCGCCTCGGACGGCGCGACCACGCCGACGCGCACGAGCGCGTGCTGCTCGCGACCGCGCACGACGAGGAACACCTGCACCACGACGAACAAGAGCACCGGGTACAGCGCCAGCGGCAAGAGCACCGAGTACACCATCGTCATGCGGTCGCGCAGCGACGACAGCAACTCGGCGTGCGCGATGCGCAAACTGGCGGCGAAGGGACTCATGGGGGGGCGCTGGCCGCGCGTCGGCCGGCGGGGCGCCGAAAGGATACGGAGGCTGGCGCGCCGGATTCGACGGCTCGCGGCGAATTCGCGGCGTCGTGCCCGCCCGCGCGCCGCGTCAGGGGGCCTTCCAGTCGTTCGGCCAGGCGCCGAAGTGGTCGGCGCCGTCCTCGACCACGACGACGATGTCCTCGAGTCGCACGCCGTAGCGCCCTTCGCGGTAGACGCCCGGTTCGTCGGAGAAGGTCATGCCCGGCTCGAGCACGACCTCGCTGCCGCCGTCGAAGTACGGATCCTCGTGGCCCTCCACGCCGATGCCGTGGCCGAGCCGATGCGCCAGCGCCTCGTAGCCGCCGCCGAAGCCGCCGCGCTCGAGCGTGGCGCGCGCGGCGGCGTCGACTTCCTTGCAGCGCGCGCCCGGCTTGATGGCCGCGTAGGCCGCCTGCTGCGCGTCGCGCGTCGCCGACCAGGCGCGCCGCGCCTCCTCGCCGGGCTCGCCCTCCACGCACCAAGTGCGCGTGTGGTCGCTCTGGTACTCGAGGAGCGTCGCGCCCGTGTCGACGAGCAGCAAGTCGCCGCGCGCTATGGGTCGCGGCGAGTTGTCGCCGTGCGGCAGCGCCGCCGCCTCGCCCACCAGCGCCAGGCACCACGAGCCCTTCATGGAGAGCGCCGCGTGCGCGGCGGCCATGCGCGCGGCCACTTCGTCGCCGGCGAGCCCGGGTCGCAGCGTCCGGGCCACCGACGACAAGGCCAGCTGCGTCAGTTCGTTGGCGCGCCGCAGCAAGGCCAGCTCGTGCGCGTCCTTCCTCGCGCGCAAGTCGACCAGCCACGCGTCGCCGAGCGCGATGCGCCCGTTCCACTCGCGCGCCAGGCGACCCACGTGCACGTGGCGCACCGAGTTCTCGACGAAGAGCGCGCCGATGCGGCGGCGCGCGAGCTCCGCCGCCAGGGGACGCGACGGATGCTCGTGCTCCTGCCACGCGACGATCTCGCCGCCGCACTCGGCGATCTTGGCGCGCGCGCGCGATGCTTCGAAGGCCGGGCAGATCCACGCGTGCGAGCCGTCGGCGCACAAGAGCAGCGCGAACAGCCGCTCGCTCCGCCCGAAGGAGACGCCCGTCAACCACGCCATGGTCGCGCCCGGTTCCACGAGCACGGCGTCGGCCCCGTGCGAGGCGAGCAGGCGCGCCGCCCGCGCGCGCCGCGCCGCGCGCTCCGCGCCCGTGATGGGCGTCTGCCCGTGCTCGACCCGCTCGAGGTGCGAAAAGAGTTCCGCGCGCGCCGCCTGCGCGTCCGCGGCGCGCTCGCCGTCCGGCCTCCTCGTCGTGGAGCCGCAAGCGGCCGCGGTGGAAGCGGAGGCGAGGAGCAACGCGCGGCGATCGAGGCGGAACGACATGCGGCAGAGCCTAGCGGCGCGCGACTGCGGCCGCCAACGCGCCGACTGCAGCAGATTCGAGGGGTTTCCTTCCATTTTGCATTTGCGGGACTCCGATCCTCCCAGCCATGGAACAGCACCTGCCGCAGGAACCCTCGGAGCGCCCTGTCGCGGCGCGCCCGCTGGGTGCCCTGTGGACGGGCGCCAAGGTGGGGGCGATCCTCGTGGCGCTCCACGCGGCCTTGTTCCACGTCTCCATCGTGCGCGGCGGCTCCATGGCGCCGGGCATCCACGACGGGGATCGCATCCTGGTCGACCAGTTGAGTCCGGCGCTCGGCGCGGTGGGCCGCGGCGACATCGTCGTGCTGCGCTGCCCGCTCGATCCGCGCTACGACTACATCAAGCGCGTGGTCGCGCTGCCCGGCGAAACCGTCGAGGTGCGCCACGGACGCGTGTGGATCGACGGCTTCGAGCTCGAGGAGCCGTACGTCGAGCGCCAGGATCCGCGCAGCGCGCTGCGCATGGTCGTGCCCGACGACTCCTACTTCGTCATGGGCGACAACCGCCGCCACTCCTCGGACAGCCGCGAGTTCGGCGTCGTCGCCGCGCAGCAGCTCGTGGGCGTCGTGGGCGTGCGGCTGTGGCCGCTCGAGCGCGCCGGCGCGCTGCCCTGAGCGGCGTCCACGCCCGGCTGCTGTAGGATGGGGGGCATGTCCCGTCCTCCCGTCGTGCTCGTCGTGGGCGCCTCGCGCGGCATCGGCGCGGCCTGCGTCGACGAGTTCCTGCGCCTCGGCGCCGTCGTGCACGGCACGTGGCGCAGCGCGGGGAGCAACGCGGAGCGCCTCGTCGGGCGCCTGGGCGCGCGCGCTCGGCGCTGCGACTTGGCCGTCCCGGGCGAGGCGCTCGGGATCGTCGAGGCCGTCGTGGCCGCCGAAGGACGGCTCGACGCGCTGGTCGTGGCGGCCGGCGACTACCTGCCCGGGGCCTTGGAGGACCATGGCAGCGAGCGCATCGAGGCGCAGCTCGCCGCGCAGGTGGTGGGGCCCGCGCGCGCGTTCGAGGCGGCGCGCGCGCACCTGCGCTCCACCACTGGCGCGGTGGTCTTCTTCGGCGTGGCCGGCCTCGAGGGGTTGCGCGGCCGGCGGCGCAGCGCCGCGTACTGCGCGGCCAAGAGCGCGCTGCTCGTGCTGGTTCGTTCGTGGTCGCTCGAGGAGGCGGCGCACGGCGTGCGCGTGAACATGGTCTCGCCGGGCGTGGTGCCGCACGCCGACGCCGACCCCGAGACGCTCGACCCCGGCCTGCTGGCGAAGGTCCCGCTCGCCGGCGCGACCACGCCCGCGGACGTCGCCGGCGCCGTGCGCTGGCTGTGCTCCGCCGAGGCGCGCCACGTGACGGGCGTGGATCTGCCCGTCGCCGGCGGATTCGCGCTGTAGTCCCGCCGCCGCGTCGTCCGGCATCAGGAAGTTCCTTCCACGCGCGCGCGCCGCGTCGGAGGACGCGACTCAAGGGGGCCGCGGTCCGCTGCCGATGCACGGTCGTCGGCGTCCATCCCGAAGGTCTTGTCGCGCGCGAGGTTGACTCGCGCTCGCCCGGTCCAGACCATGGCGCCGCGGACGATCATGGTCGACTACGGCGGCGTGCGCTTCGAGGGCGACGACGGCGGGCTCTTCGGGCCGGCCGAGATCGAGCATTTCCTGCGCACGGAGCACGAGCGCGCGCGGCGCTACAAGTACCCGGTCGTCTGCACCGTGCTGTCCATCGACCGCCTCGACCAGTTGCAGGACCTCTACGGCTACGAGGCGCGCGAGACCATCGTCAAGAGCGTCGTGCGCGTCGTTCGTTCGGCCATGCGCGACTCCGACCTGCTCGGGCGCCTCACCGGCGACCGGCTGCTCGTCCTGTGGTCGCACACGAGCAAGGAGACCGGCGCGCTGCTCGCCAAGCGCCTGCTCGCGGCCGTCAAGCGCCAGTCCTTCGACCTCGATGGACGCATGCTCAAGGTCACCGCCTCGGTGGGCGTGTCGCACAACGGCGCGGAGGACGCGCACTCGTTCGACACGCTGGTCGCCGTGGCCGAGGAGGGCTTGCTGGTGGCCCAGAAGGCCGGCGGCGACCGCCACGTCGAGACCGAACTCTACCGCCTGCACGAAGCGCGCCGCCGCGGCTTCGAGGGCGTGCCCGCGCCCATCCCGGCCGCGCACGCCATCCCCGTCGAGGCTCCGCGCGCCCGTCCGAGCTTGTCCGACGAGCTGATCGAGCGCGACCTGAAGATCGAACTGCTCGAGCGCCGCGTCGCCAAGTTGATGGCGATGCTCGACGTGTCGGAGGAGGAGCTGCGCCGCGTGCGCTCCGCCCGGCAGGTGGACGTGGGCGTGCCCTCGATCTACCGCGAGGTGCAAGGCCTCTCGTCCGACGAGGCGCAGCAGGAGCGCAAGCGCGAGATGATGCGCTCGATCTTCGAGGCCAACCTCGCCTTGCGCGCCAAGGCCAAGGACGGCGGCGCCGTCGAGGGCGCGGGATCCTGACGTCCCGCCCGCCCCCGCGCCTTGCGGATCGCTGCTAGACTTCCAACCTTCCTTCCACCCGATCCCAGCACCCAGGCACCGCCATGACCACTCCCGACGCGAAGGACAAGGGCGTCCTCTACCTCGGCATCGACCTCGGCACGTCGCGCACCTCCGTCGCCGCCAGCAACGGCGTGCGCGAGACCGTCGCCTCCTACGTGGGCTACGCCAAGGATCCCGTCGCGCTGAAGAAGCTCGGCAAGGAGACGCTCTACGGCGACGAGGCCATCGCCAACCGCCTCTCGCTGAAGCTCTACCGGCCGCTGGCGCATGGCGTGATCCAGGCCGACGAGGACGCGGCCGGCAACCTGCGCGCCGCCACCGACCTGATCAAGGAGATCATCCGCCGCGCGCGGCCCAAGCCGGGCGAGCTGGTCTACGCCGTCATCGGCGC
>JBEBCR010000314.1:0-4608 GCA_041157565.1 Planctomycetota bacterium
GCTCGACAAGGGCGTCGCGGATGTGTTCATCAGCTCCGAGCTGACGGCGACCTTCCCAGAGGATGGCTGCAACATCCACGTGACGATCGCGAACGCGACCGAAGCGCAGTTCGCGGAGGCCAACAGGCTGCGCGCGAACTTGTACGAGCTGGTCGCGTGGCTCGACGAGCAGATCGACACCGAAACGGCGCGCGGCGCGACGAACAAGCTCGCGTACTTCATGACGCATCCGTTGATGAGCACGCAGAACCGAGCCTACGGCCGCGAAGGATCGCTGGGCCTGCAGCACATCGAGAAGGCGATCCTCCTGTGCAACGCGCTCGAGGTGCGCAACGGCGCGCGCACGAGGCACCTGAACGAATTCACGCACAAGCTGGTCTCGTCGCTGGACCGCGCCACCATCGAGAGGTTGGCGAACAAGCACGGCATCGCCCCGAAGGGACCCGTTCCTTGGCTCAAGGCCGTGCTGTCCGGCTCGGACGACCACTCGGGCATCAATCCGGGGCGCACCTGGACCGAGTTCAACCTGCACACTTCGCGCCGCGCGACGCCCAACGACCTGGTCGACGCCATCCGCGAGCGTCGCACCCGCCCCGGTGGCGACCATGGCGGGCCGGTGACCTTGGCGCACGCGATGCTGAAGCTCCTGCACGACGGCCGCAAGCAAGGACGCGGCGCGACGGGAGGCAAGGCGCTGGCCGCCGGCGGACCGGCGGACACCTTGCTGCGCATGGTGTTCGACGGAGATTCCGTCAGCTTGGGCGAGAAGCTCTCGTTCCGGGCCAAGTCGTGGCTGCGCAACGCGCTCGCGCGGCTGCCATCGACCGGGAAGCACGCCTCGAAGCCGTTCGAACAGGTGCTCGTGGCCGAGATCGACGCGCTGATCGGCGCACCCTCGTTCCGCGCCGAACTATCGGCCTGCACCAAGACCGACGACAAGATCTTCCTCGTCGTCAGCACGCTGATCAATCGGCTCTTCGCCACCTACCTCCGACGCCTCGCCAACTCGGATCGCGCCAATGTCGTGTGCACGATCAAGGAAGCCGTGGCGCTGGTCTCGTCGAACCTGTTCGTCTCGCTGCCATATTTGGTGTCCTACCTGCACCAGAGCTCCGACCGCGACATCGTCCGCGACGTGCGCCAGGCCTTCGAGCTCGGCGAGAGCCAGCGCCTCGTGCTGGTGACGGACACCTTCTTCGACGTCAACGGCGTCTCGCGCACCATCCGGCGCATGCTCGACGAGTCCAAGCGCCGCGGCATCGACTTCGTGGTCGCCACCTGCCTGTCGGAGGAGGAGATCGAACTCCACTGCGCCAAGCCCGAGATCGCCGCCCTGATCGACCAAGGACGACTGAAGATCTTCCGCTCGGTGGTGTCGTTGGACTTCCCGCGCTACGAAGGGCTGAAGGTGCATGTGCCGCCCTTCCTCGAGATGCTGCGCTGGCTGCAGGAGGAGGGCTTCACGAAGATGCAGATCAGCACGCCCGGCACGATCGGCGTGGCGGGCTTGCTGGCCGCGAAGGTGCTGCAGATCGAGACCAGCTCGACCTACCACACGAGCTTCCCGGAGTACGTCGAGGACTTCACCAAGGACATCAGCCTCGAGGCGCTGGCTTGGAAGTACATGATCCTCTTCTACCATGCGGTGGACGAGGTGGTCGTGCCGTCGAAGTACATCGCCAAGCTGCTGCACGCGCGCGGACTGCGCAATCGCAGCCTGCTCGTGCTCGATCGCTGGGTCGACACGGAGCGCTTCCATCCGCGTCACCGCGTCGAGGGTTACTGGAAGCGGCATGGCGTGCAGGACGAGGATCGATTGGTCAAGTTCTGCCACGTGGGCCGCGTCAGCGTGGAGAAGAACCTCGGTCGATTGGTCGAGGCCTACAAGGACCTGCGCTCGCGGCGCTCGGACGTGCACCTCGTGGTGATCGGCGACGGTCCGTGGCGCGCCGAGATGGAACGCCAACTCGCGGGGCTGCCCGCGACCTTCACCGGCATGCTCGAAGGCCTGGAGTTGTCGCGCGCCATCGCCTCCTGCGACGCCAAGGTCTTCCCCAGCACGACCGACACCTGGGGCAACGCACCGCTCGAGGCCCAGGCATCCGGCCTGCCGGTCGTCGTCTCCGACGTGGGCGGGCCGCAGGAACTGATGCAAGATGGCGCGACCGGCCTGCGCGTTTGCGGGCGCGACGTGCAGCAGCTGGCGGCCGCGATGGAATCCTTGTGCGATCCGCTGACGCGCCTGCGCATGGGGCGCAACGCGCGCGAGTACGCCGAGCGGAATCGCGTCGACGAGCCCTTCACCGCCATCCTCGACGCGAGCGCCTACCGTCGTCGCGCCAAGCAGCTCAAGAAGGAGGAGGAACGCCGCGAGGAGCAGCGCGCCGAGATCCAGGTCGAGCTGATCTCCACGCGCATCGAGATCCACGCCGCCTGCCTGTCCTCCGACGAGTCCACCACATGAACGAGATCGCCACCTGGCTGCTGGCCTTGCCCCCCGCCGCCTTGCTCGCGCGACGCGCCGTCGTGCGCCTGCAGTTGTCCGCGGCGAAGCACCGGTCCTTGCGCGGACATGCCCGCATGTCCCAGCTCGTGGCCAAGCTCGTGCCGCACTACGAGTACGCCGAGGACGCCTTCGCTGGCATGGACGGCGCGCCCGGCGAAGTGGTTGCGCGCCGCGAACGCGCCTTCCGCGGCTTGGCGGAGGACTTGCGCACGAAGGCTCCGCGCACCTTGGAGCGCAGCGCGCAAGTCGAGGAGGACGTCTCCGATGTCGCCTTCGTCAACGCCTACCGCGTGCCGTTCCAATTCCGCGGCGTGGCGCGCCGGCACCTGCGCGTCGGCAGCTTCGCCGCGGAGACCCGCGGCAGGATGATCAGCGACCTCGACGGCAACTGGTCCTTCGACCTCGGAGGCGCCTATGGAGTCAACCTGCACGGCCATGACTTCTACAAGCGCTGCATCGAACGCGGTGGCGAGCGCGTCAAGGCGCTCGGGCCCGTGCTCGGCTCGTACCACCCGCTGGTGGCCTCGAACTCCGCGCGCTTGAAGGCGATCTCGGGCATGGACGAGGTCAGCTACCACATGTCGGGCACCGAGGCGGTGATGCAGGCCGTGCGCCTGGCGCGCTACCACACCAAGCGCTCGCACATCGTGCGCTTCACCGGCTCGTACCACGGCTGGTGGGATGGCGTCCAAGCCGGAGTCGGCAACCCGCGCCCGCCGCGCGAGGTGTACACGCTCAAGGAGATGGACGAGGCCACGCTGCGCGTCCTGCGCACGAGGAAGGACATCGCCTGCGTTCTGGTCAACCCGATCCAGGCCATGCACCCCAACGGCCAGGCGCCCAGCGACACGACGCTGGTGGCGAGCGATCGCGCGGCACGCTTCGACAAGGAGGCCTACTCCAACTGGCTCGCGCGACTGCGCGAGGCCTGCACCGCGAACGGCATCGTGCTGGTCATGGACGAGGTCTTCCTCGGCTTCCGGCTCGCGCGCGGCGGCGCGCAGGAGTACTTCGGCGTCCAGGCGGACCTCGTGACCTACGGCAAGACTCTGGGCGGCGGCCTGCCCATCGGCGTGGTGTGCGGCAAGCGCCACCTCATGAAGCGTTGGCGCCCGGAAAACCCGACCGACATCTGCTTCGCGCGCGGCACCTTCAACTCGCATCCCTATGTCATGGGGGCGATGGCCGAGTTCCTCGACCATCTCGACCTGCCCGCGACGCGCGAGCACTACACGAGCCTCGACCAAGCTTGGAATCGTCGCGCGGCGCGCTTCAACCAGGAACTCGAGGCGCGCGGCCTGCCGGTGCGAGTCGTCAACATGGTCTCGGTGTGGACCACGCTCTACACGACTCCGAGCGCGTACAACTGGCTGTTCCAGTACTACCTGCGCCGCGAGGGACTCGCCATGAGCTGGATCGGCACAGGCCGCTTCATCTTCAGCCACGACTACACGGAGGAGGAGGTCGACGACGTTCGTCGGCGCTTCGTGGCGGCGGCCGAGGCCATGCAGCGCGACGGCTGGTGGTGGAACGACGGCACGGTCACCAACAAGTCGATCAAGCGCCGCATCCTGCGCGAGCTGATCGCGGCCAAGTTCGGTCGCGGCCCCGGGCGCGAGGCGGCCAAGGCGCGCGACGCGCGCCCGCGCGCCGGCGAGTCCGTCCCCGGCGACGCGGCGGGCTCGTTGGCGAACCGCGCGGACTCCGGGGGCGAGCAAGCCGCCCTCTGACTGGAGCGTCGCTGACTCGAGCGTCGCTCCAGTCCAAGGGCCGCGCCCGGCCTCAGTCCTGGCGGGCCTTCACGTCGTCCATCGGATCGATCAACTTGCCCTGCAGGACGTGCAGCGGCGCGCGGTGGTACAGCTTGATGTCGTGCAGGGGGTCCGTGAGGATCTTCGTCGCCCACACGAGGCCCGTCTGCACGCCGCGCGTCGCGCACAGCCACGCCGTGCGGGCGGCGACTGCCAGCACGCCCAGCGCGATCCAGATCGACGAGACCTTCTCCACCGACGCCTCGAAGCCGCTCGCGGAGTCGAACAGGCCGAAGAAGGTCGGGTCGAGCCATACGACCAGCGGGATCGAGCCCCAGGTGGCGAGCAACG
>JBEBCR010000315.1:0-2706 GCA_041157565.1 Planctomycetota bacterium
CACGACAGCGTGGGTGCGAGGACTTCGCTGACCGTGCCGGCGCCTGCGGCGTTGGCGTGGAACAGGAACACGCGATCGCTCGTGCGCAATTCCCCCAAGAGGGTGTCGTCGTACAAGGAGAACACGGCCGAACCCGCTTGATCGCCTTCGACTTGCGCGATCCAGATGAAGGCGTCATCGCGTTCGCGATCGAGCTTGACCACGCGCGCCAAGGCGGTCACGCCCGGGAACGGCGTGATGCGCAGCGAATTCCAGTTGGACTCCAACAGCTCACGCTGGAGCACGATCTGGCGTTGGCGCACGACCGTTGCACCGTCGAGCACAGGGCTGGCCGCCACAGGTGCTTGCGGGGATAGGGCTTCGACGAGGTCGGGGAACTGGGGAACCTGTGCGCTGGCCAGTGTGGCACCGGCCAAGGGCGCGATCAGCGCAGCGAACTTCGCGGACCAGCCCAGCAGGGCGAGGAGAGAGGTGGGGAGCAGCTTGTACATGAAATGGTTGGGTTGGGGACTTGATCGCCGGGAGGGGACCGACGAGCGGCACAGGTAGCTGCGGGGCACGCTGTGCAACAAGATGCAACATCCTAGTGGCCCCGCCACCCGGTCGGGGAGGGGGCGAGTAGGCAAAATCGCTGCTCTCCAGCGCGCGTTTGGGCCATTCCGCGTGCCAAAACCCAGTCGTACGGCCATGTCTGCGGGCTTGCCGGGCCTTGCGGGGACCTGGTGGTCGGAGCCCGCTATCCCTGCGGCCTGCGCATGAGTTGGGGGGCGGATTCGAGCCCGCCGCCAACCGGCGCCCCGCGCGAGGCCTACCACTGCGTCCAATACACGCGATATCCAAAGCGCCCGTCCGGCAAGCGCGCCACGAAGGTCTCCAACTCATGGCCATCTTCGAAGCAGAAGTTGAAGCAATCGGCGCCAAAGGAGAGCGCGGTGACCGTGTGGCCGATGGCGTGCGCCACTTCGGCCTCCACTTCGACCGACTCGGCGAAGAACGGGTTGGCCTGGCCAGCGAGTGGACGCGAAACATCGGCCGGTTGCGCTTGCGTCGCGCCAAGAGAAGCAAGGCGCCGCCACAAGCGAGTCCACAGACCACGCGCCTCGACGCCATCGACCAAGGCGCGCAAGGCACGCTCCGAGGTCGCCGCGCCCGCCTTCCAATCCAAGACATCCTCGGCGAGGCAAGCCGCCGCCCACGAGCCATCCTCGAAGCGCAACGCGAAGCCCGCGCGACCCGCCGCCGTGCCGACGACGCGCTTCTCCACCACCAGCGGCCGCAGCTCCTTGATGCGGGCCGTGTAGGCCGAACCCATGACCGACTCCCGCTGCGCGAGCAACTGCGCCAAGAGCTCGGGCGGAATCTGATCCTGGTCCACCCGGTTGGGCTCGCTGGCCCGCACGGCCGAGAAATCCGGCTCTTCCTTGTCGTTCTGCAAGTCGTTCATGTCCTTGTCCTCCAAAGTCGACCCAAGTGTCGAAGATGAACCAAGCGTGGCGCGGGTAGGCCAACCACGCGAAAAGTCCGTGATTTCCGACCGTCGCGCCGGAGCTGCAGTGGTTCCTGCGCAGCGAGTCCCGCCTCGAATGGGGCAAGTTGCGTAGCGTCAGCGCGCTGTCGGGGCAGCACGATCGCGACATGGCTTGCTTGCCGATGGCGCTGGCGTCGATGATGACATCCTCTCGCGTGCCAGAGCGGTGCGTAGGCTTGGCCATGGTGGTGGCGTTGCACTCCTGCCGCGCCGCCGAAGCTTCCACCAACTCCACCGGGGAGGGCTGGCTCGAACACGGACAAGTCGAACTGGCCGTCGGCCCTTACGACTTGGATGGCAAGGGTTGGGACGCCTACGAAGGCCGCTCGCTCGTGTCGTTGGGCTTGGTGGCCATCGAATCGCGGCAGCACTTCGGCTTCGAGACCATCCTCCAACACGCGCGCATCGAACCTGTGCGGTCCGACGATCCCATGGGACCCACCGCCAGCACCGACACCGTCGACGTGCTGGAGATCCGCGCTGGCGTGCGGGGCGTGTGGCGTCCCTACGAGCGACTCCAGCTGTACTTGGGCACTGGCCCGCGCGTCGGCTTCGCCTACACCGAGTATCCCGGGCAGTACATGTTGCTGTCGCAACGCGCCGCGAGCCTCGGTTGGTACGCCCATGGTGGCGTGCAGGTGCGTTTCGCCGACGATTGGTGGGCAGGAATCGTGGTGCAGGCTTCGCCAGGATCCGGCTACACCTTGGGCGGCGAGACGCGCGACGACGAGGTCGTGGGCGTCCAATTGGCGTTGCGCTGGGATTGGTAGGCCGTGCGTCCCGTCGAAGGCGGCTTCGCGTGGCGACTTGCCCGTGGCTGGCGCGGCGACTAGGCTGAGGCCGCGCCGCGTGGCTGCTTGCGTCGCCGCGTCGTCGCACGTCATTCCCTTGTCGTGGATTGGGGGCATAGAACGATGGCTGGAACGTCACCTTGGGCCGAGTACGCGGACTTCGACGAGATGCGCCGGGAGGCGATTGAACGCGACCCGCAAGAGCACCGCTTCGGCGTGTTGGCGGGTTCGTCCTGCGCCTTCGATTGGCTGCACTACTGGTTCGACGACGAGCGGGACTTCCAAGCCTTCGAGGCGCGAGCGCTGGAGCTGGGCGAGGGCTCCATCGGCGACATCGCTTGGACCGGGACCCTCGACGAGCTGGCGAAGGGTGATTCCGAGGAGGCC
>JBEBCR010000316.1:0-3286 GCA_041157565.1 Planctomycetota bacterium
GCTTGACGGCGCGGTGGAATTCGCGCGCCAGGCCGCCGATCGCCAGCTTGTTGCCGATGTCGACGGCGCCCAGGCCGCTGGCGGACATCCCCCCGACCCAGCCGTCGCAGTCCACCAGCACCACGCTCCGGCCCATGCGGCGCGCCTGCACGGCCGCCACCACGCCGGCTGACGTCGCGCCGTACACGCACAGGTCCGCCGAGACCACGCGTTCGCGGGCGCCGGGGGAGCTGGACGCGCCTTCGGCGGACGTGGAACGGCACGCGGCGGCCAGGCCCGCGGCCAGGACGCACAGGAAGATCGGCGAAGCTCGCATGCGCCAGAGCCTAACCCGGCGGGCCGGGCCTCGTCCCGCCAACGGGATGCCGGCCCCCGGTTGGAGCCCCGCCTGCGCCAATGTGCGCAGGCGCGCGTGTCCAGAATCCTTGACAAAGGACGGGGCGGTCGCGCCACGGGGAAAGACCTCGCCCAAGTGGCGAATGTGCTGATCGTCGCCCGCGCCGGCTTCCGATCCACTTGGAACGGTCGCGCGTCCGCGTCCACCACCCGCATCGAGCGGTGGCGGCGCGCGCCCCTGCATCGGTCCAGAGCGAAGGGGAGTCGCCATGCGCCGGTCGTTCCATCGTTCATCGTGCCTGTGTGCGTTCCTCGCGACGCTTTCGGCATCCGTCTCGCGCGCCCAGGCCCCGTCGGGGATGCTGGCTTCCGCCGGACTCGGCGGCGGCGCCCACGTGGCCCCGCTCGACACGTTGCTGGTGCGCTCCGTCGACGCGTGGCGCTACCGTTCCGCCGCCATCGCGGCCGACGGCGGCACGCTGGTCTTCGACCACACGGGGCTCGCGCTGCGCCCGTTCGGCGCCACGCAGCACCGCGACGTGGCGGTGGGCGAGCAGCATGTGCTCGCGGTGCGCCTCGACGGCGCGCTCGACCTGTGGTGCGCCAACTCGTACGCCTGCGCGCAGTGGGGCGTGGCTCCGCCTGCCGACCTCGGGCCCGTGGTGCAGGTCGAGGCCGGCTACGGCCACAGCGTGGCCCTGCAGGCCGACGGCAGGGTGCGGGCCTGGGGACTCGACGACCACGGGCAATGCCAGGTGCCGGACCTGCCGGCGCCCGTGGTCGCCATCGCCGCCGGGGGGGCGCACACGCTGCTCCTGCTCGCCAACCGCGACGTCGTCGGCTTCGGCGACGACTCGCATGGCCAGTGCTCGCTCAACGCGGGCGGCCTCGCCGCCATCGCGGCTGGCGCGGGCAACAGCCTCGCCGTGCGCGTCGATGGTTCCGTGCTGGCCTTTGGCCGCAACGACGACGGCCAGTGCAACGTGCCCGAGGACCTTGGACCGTGCGTGGCGGTCGCGGCGGGGGAGCGGCATTCCGTGGCGTTGCGCGCCGACGGAACCGTGCGCGCGTGGGGCTGGAACGGACACGGGCAGACCCTGGTGCCCGCCGAGGCCAAGCAGTGCATCGCCATCGCGGCGGGTTCGGTCGACACCCTGTACGTCGCGCGCGACTGCGACGGAGACGAGGTGCTCGACGCCGAGCAGCTCGAGTCCGGGCGCGCGCAGGACTGCGATGGCGACCTCGTCCTCGACGCGTGCGCCGTGCGCCTCGGCGTGCGCGCCGACATCAACGGCGACCTGCGCCCCGATTCGTGCGAGGAGGCGAGTCGTCCGCTGTGCTTCGGCGACGAGGCGGCGTGCCCGTGCGGCGGCGGCGCGCCTGGATCGGGCTGCCCCAACTCGAGCGCGCCCGAGGGCGCGCGCCTGCGTTCGACGGGCTTCTCCAGCGTGCAGGCCGACGAACTGCTGCTGCGCGTGGATGGACTGCCGCGCGCGACCTCGCTGGGCTTCTACCAAGGCACGACGGCGATGGCGGGCGGCATGGGCGTCGCCTGGGGCGATGGCGTGCGCTGCGTCACGGGCTCGATCGTGTGGCTCGGGCGCGCCCGGACGGAGACGGGCGCCTGCGAGTGGCCGCCCTCGGGTTCCAACCTGTCGACCAACGGCCGCATCGCCGCGGAGGGCCTCGGCACGCGCTACTACCAGGCGTGGTACCGCGACGCCCATCCCGCGTACTGCACGCCGCACCGGCACAACTTCAGCAACGCGCTGCGCGTGGAGTGGGTGCCCTAGCGCGCCGCGCGGCGTTCAGTCGAGCCAGCCGTCGCCGCGCTTGCCGCCGCCATCGCCGCCGAGCGCAGCGAGGGTCGCGCCCGCGACGCCCGCGGCTTCGGCCAGTCGCAGCGCGCCTTGCAGCGCCCCGGCGAGCGGGGCCAAGGGCGAGCCCTTGCCGGCGATGGCGTCTTCGATCAGCGCCAGCGAAGCGTCGCTCGCCAGCAGCTCGGCGGCCGTGCCGCAGGCCGTGCGCACCGAGGGATCGTCCCTCCAGCGCGCGTCGAGTCGCAACGCCTCGACCGCGTCGGCGGCGGACCTTTCAAGGCAGCGCGCCAAGGCCGCGCGCGCCTCGGCCTCGCGCGCGTCGAGCCATTGCTCCTCCATGCCCTTCTTCGTCGAGCTCATCGCCCACCTCCCGCGGCGATGCGTCCCATCGCCTCCTCGAACGACTCCAGCGCGCGGCGCCGCGCGCGCAGGCGCAGCCACCACGCGCAGCCGACGACCAGCGCCAGGATCGAGAGTCCGGTGGCCAGGTTCGCCAGCCAGTCCCGTCCTCCCGACAACTCGTGCAGGAGCTGGGACCAGCCCACGACGGCGTAGGCCACGCCGGCGAGCAGCAGCGGTCCCAGCGCGAGCAGCGCGACGACGCCCATGATCGCGCGCTGCGCCAGGCGGCGGAGCAGGAGCTTCCTGCGTTCCGCCCGCACTTGGAGCAGCGTGCGCATGTGCGTCCCCGCTTCGCCGAGGCCGGAGAGCAGTCGGCCCATGGCCGCCAGCGCCTCCTCGTTTCCGCGGGCGTAGGGCGAGCCGCGGCCATCGGCCACCGGCTCCGCCGCCCCGGGTCGCGTGCTCGCCTGCACCATGGCGCGCCTCAGCGACGACGACCGACCAGCAGGCCGACCGCCAAGCCGACGCCCGCCGCGACCAGCACCGACTTGATCGGGTTGGCGCTGACGTAGGACTCGAACTTCTGCTCGGCCTGCACCACGGTGTCCTTGCCGCGTTGGTACAGGCTGCGCTGCGCCTCCGCGTGTTCGCTCGACGCTTCGGCGCCGATCTTCCTGGTCTGGTGGGGCATCAGTTCGGTGGGGGCGAGATTCTGCGCGCTCATGGCGTGCTCCTGTCGTCTCTGCTACTTGGTTCCGTCGTTGCGCGCCGCGCGGGACCACTGCGGT
>JBEBCR010000317.1:0-2557 GCA_041157565.1 Planctomycetota bacterium
CTGCAGTCCTCGATGAGCGCTCCGCCGCCCGAGATGGAGGGCGGGACGGTCGTGCTGCTCGATCGGATGAGGAACGGCGACCGGGACGCGGGCAACGAACTGGTGCTGCGCTACCAGGATCGGCTCGAGCGCTTCGTGCAGGTCAAGATGGGCGGGATGTCGCGCGGCGCGGGCGCCGAGGACATCGTGCAGGACGCCTACATCAAGTTGTTCCAGGGCCTCGAGCGCTTCGAGTACCGCGGCAAGGACAGCGTGTACGCCTACCTGATGCGCGTGGCGGTCAACCTGATCATCTCGGAGAAGCGCCGCCACGGGAACAAGCCCGGCGTAGGCGGCGACGATGCCGACGACCTGTTCACGCGCATCGTCAAGGAGCAGCCTTCGCCCGTGTCCGTCGCCGGGCAGTCGGAGCTGCGCCGCATCCTCGACGAGACGCTGCTCCAATTGCCCGAGGACCAGCGCCACGCCCTGCTCTACCGCGTCGTGCTGGGCGTCCCGTCGAAGATCGCCTCGCAGTGGATGGACCTGAAGGACGAGGCGACCTTCGACCACCTCGTCAGCCGATCGAAGATGAAGTGGCTGCAGATCGCCGAGCCGCGCCTGAAGGAGTGGCGCGAGCGGACCTGACGAGGGACGCCTCCCGTCCCCGACGCCAAGCCCACGTCCGGTCCAACGAGGACCGTTCCCAGGCTCCTCGCGCGGCGGTTTCTTGGATTGCCCGCGAGGGCCGGGTGGCGGGCGCGTTCTGGGTGGTGGACGGGACGCGTGGGTGCCGAGGCGCGCCAGCTGCGGACCGCTGGTCATGGATGTCCAAAGCCACACGACTGGAGCCGAGGCGAGGGAACCCGACCCGTCGGCAAGCGCGGGCGTCGGGCTCGTCCCGCGGCTTCCGACGCGCGAGGAGGCGCGTTGGCGCTGCCACGCCGTGGAGCTGGTGTTGCGCTGCCAATGCGGCGAGCGCAGGGCGGGCCTCGAGTTGCTGGCGCGCTATGGAGCGCAGCTCGCGCGCTTCCACTCGCTCCAAAGGGCCATCGAACTCCACGGCTCGCGGAGGGGAGCCGACGCGTACTGGCGGCTCTTCGTCCAACAGGACCGGCGTCCCTACGCCGGTCGCAACGGCGTGCACGCGCTGCTCGCCCGCACCGCCTTCTGCTTGCGCCAGCTCGATGGGGCCGTGGGAACCGATGCTCCAGACGGCCACGTCGGGCTGGGACCGGAGCATTGGCTCTCGGAGCAGGCCGTGCGCACGGGCTTGGCCGGCGACCGGCGGAGCGTGGCCTGCGCCGATGGGCGTCGGGGCATCCTCGACGAGGCGCTCGTGCGCATGCCCCCGCATCCGCGCCAGGCACTGCTCTACGGCTCGATCCTGTGCGCGCCGGCCCATGTCGCGGCCCACTGGATGGGGTTCGCGCGCGAGACCGACTACGAGGCCATGCACGCTCGGGCACGGATGGAGTGGTTGAAGTCGGCCGAGGCGGGCTTGCGCGCGGCAAGGCGCGTCGCCGGCGAGTGCGAGCACCCCTCGACCGGAACGAACTCGGGGGGATAGGCTTCGGGGCCCATCTTCGCGCCCGGCAGTCCGCCCTGCGAGGTCGGGACTTCGAGGAGCCGTGGAGCAACTAGGCGCAGACGAACTGTTCGAGGACTACTTGCGCCGCCGACAGGCGGGCGAGCCGGTCGACTTCGAGGAGTTGTGCGCCGCCCACCCCGAGGCCGAGGAGGAGTTGCGCGCCCACAAGCGGCGCTTCGACGACTTCGGCGATCTCCTCGGTGGCGATTCCAGCGCGCGCCTCGTGCCGGGCGCGCTGGTGGCGGAGAAGTACGAACTCGAGCGTCTCCTCGGCAAGGGCGGCTTCGGGCAGGTGTGGCTGGCCGTCCAGCGTCCGTCGGGGCAGCAGGTTGCCCTGAAGCTCGTGCGCTACGACGAGCTGGACCTCGACTACGCCGAGGACGTCCGGCGCCGGTTCGGCACGGAGGCGGTCGCCATGGGGCGAGCGCGCCATGCGGGCATCGTCGCGATGCACGACTCCGGTCGCGATGGCGAACTGGGTTGGATCGCGCTCGAGTACATGGAGGGCGGCGACCTCCACGCGCAGCTCGTCGCCGCGCGGGAGCAGCAGGATGCCGGCCGACTGCCGCCCGAATACGACAGCGGAGTCGCCGAACTCGTGGCGAAGGTCTGCGACGCGCTGCAAGTCGTGCACGAGGCGGGCGTCGTCCACCGCGACCTGAAGCCGCAGAACATCCTGATGGACCGCGACAACCAGCCGAAGGTCGCGGACTTCGGATTGGCGCGCATCGCGGACATGACGCTGTCGCGCTCGGGCACGCTGGTCGGCACGTTCTACTACATGTCGCCCGAGCAGGTGCTCACCTCGAGCGTCGCCGCCCTCGACCATCGCTCGGACATCTTCAGCCTCGGCGTCGTCCTGTACGAGATGCTGGCCTTCTCGCGGCCGTTCGGCGGCGACACCACGCACCAGATCGCCGACCAGATCGTCAACCGCGACCCGCCCGACCCGCGCACGCTGCGATCGCGCGCCCCGCTGGAGCTGTG
>JBEBCR010000318.1:0-2922 GCA_041157565.1 Planctomycetota bacterium
AACTTCGCGCTGCAGCTCGAGGGCGCCGACGCGTTCGGCCGCGACGCGGGAGTCGCCGTCGTGCAGGTGCCGCGCTCGTTGCCGCGCCTCATCGCGCTGCCGCGCGAGATCGCCGAGGGGCCGCACGACTTCGTGCTGCTCTCGTCGATCGTGCACAGCCAGGTCGAGGACATCTTCCCCGGGATGAAGGTCCTCTCGTGCCACCAGTTCCGCGTCACGCGCAACAGCGACCTGTGGGTCGACGAGGAGGAGGTCGACGACCTCATGCACGCCCTGAAGGGCGAGATGTCCTCGCGCAACTACGGCGACGCCGTGCGCCTCGAGGTCGCGCAGGACACGAGCGACGACATGGCGCGCTTCCTGCTGGAGAAGTTCCAGCTCGGGCCCGACGACCTCTACCGCGTCCCGGGGCCGGTCAACCTGCACCGCCTCGTCGCCATCTGGGAGATGGTCGAGCGCGCCGAGCTCAAGTACCCGCCGTTCCTGCCCGCCGTGCCGCGGCGCCTCCAGCAGTCGGAGAACCTGTTCGACGCCATCGCGCGCGGCGACGTGCTGCTGCACCATCCCTTCGAGTCGTTCACCCCCGTCGTCGAGCTCGTGCGCGCGGCGGCGGCCGACCCCAACACGCTGGCGATCAAGCAGACGCTGTACCGCACGGGCGTCGACTCGCCGCTGGTCGACGCGCTGCTGGCGGCGGCGCGGGCCGGCAAGGAAGTGACCGTGGTCGTCGAGCTGCGCGCGCGCTTCGACGAGGCCGCGAACATCAACCTCGCCACCAAGCTGCAGGAGGCGGGCGCGAAGGTCGTGTACGGCATCGTCGGCTACAAGGCGCACGCCAAGATGCTGATGGTCGTGCGGCGCGAGGCGCAGGGCCTCGTGCGGTACTGCCACCTGGGCACGGGCAACTACCACGCGCGCACGGCGCGCGCCTACACCGACATCAGCCTGCTCACCTGCGATCCGATCGTGGGCGAGGACGTGCACCGCATGTTCCTGCAGATGACGGGCCTCGGGCGCGTCATGGAGCTCTCGCGCCTCAAGCAGGCCCCGTTCTCGCTGCAGGAGTCGCTGATCGAGAAGATCGACCGCGAGGCCGAGGAGGCCCTCGCTGGACGCCCGGCGCGCATCGTGGCCAAGATGAACTCGCTGGCGGAACCGCGCATCATCCAGGCTCTGTACCGCGCCTCGCGCGCCGGCGTGCCCATCGAACTCGTCGTGCGCGGCATCTGCTGCCTGCGCCCGGGCATCCCCGGCGTCTCCGAGACGATCCGCGTGCGCTCCATCATCGGCCGCTTCCTCGAGCACGAGCGCGTCTACTGCTTCCACGCCGCCGGCAAGGAGGAGGTGTGGTGCAGCAGCGCCGACTGGATGCAGCGCAACTTCTTCGCGCGCGTCGAGGTGTGCTTCCCGATCGAGCACAAGGCCTTGGCGGCGCGGGTGCGCGAAGAGGCGCTCGAGCTCTACCTCGACGACGAGCAGCAGGCCTGGGGGCTTTCCAGCGACGGTTCCTACCGGCGCATCGAGGGCGAGGGACGCTCGGCCCAGCAGGTGCTGCTGGCGCGCCACTGCGGGTGAGCCCGCCGCGGCGCCGCGCTCAGAGCAGCGCCACCACGTGGCCCGAGGGCGCGAGCCGCGCGGCCTCCTGCTCGAGGTCCAGCGCCGTCAGCGGGTTCTCGTCCAGCCACCCGGCCGGCAGGCCCACGCCGTAGCCGTCGCGCCGCGCGCGCAGCTCCACCGCGGGCGCGGTGCGCAGGCCGCGCGAGCGCTCGAGCAGCACCGCGAGGCGCAGCAGCAGGCACAGCCGCAGCACCGGTTGCTGGTGCGCGGGCACGAGCCGCGACCAGCGCTCGGGGGGGAACTTGCGCCGGTGCCCTTCCACCAGGGTCGCCAGCACCAGCTGGTCCTCGCGCGAGAAGCCCGCCATGTCCGAGTGCTCGATCATGTAGGCGCCGTGGCGGTGGTAGGCCTGGTGCGAGATGGAGAGGCCCGCCTCGTGGAGGCGCGCCGCCCAGCCCAGGAAGCGCGTGCCGAAGTCGCGCTCCAGGCCCCAGTCCTCGCGCACCTGCTCGAACAGGGAGAGCGCGGTGCGCTTGACGCGCGACGACTGCTCCAGGTCCACGCCGTGCCGCTCGCTGAAGCGCCGGATGGCGCGGTCGCGCACGTCCTCGTGGCGGTGGCGGCCGAGCAGGTCGTAGATGGCGCCCTCGCGCAGCGCGCCCTGCGACACGACCATCGTCTCGATGCCGAAGGTGTCCAGGACCGCCGACAAGATCGCCAGGCCGCCGGCGACCACCGGCGCGCGTTCGGGCTCGAGTCCCGGGATCTCGTGCAGGCGGTCGATGCGTCCCACCTCGACCAGCGCCTTGCGCAGCTTGCGCAGGCCCTTGGCGTCGATCGTCCCGTCGCTCCATCCGTTGGCGCGCAGGATCTGGGCCAGCGCCAGCGCCGTGCCCGAGGAGCCGACCGCCTCCTCCCAGCCCAGCGCCTTGTAGGCGCGCTGCAGCGGCTGGACCTCCAGCTCGGCCTCGAGCCGCGCGCGACGCATCGCGTCGCGCGTCACCACGCCGCCCGCGAACCAGCGCCGCGTCCAGTTGATGCAGCCCATGTGCAGGCTGTCGGCCGTCAGCGGTTCGAAGCGTTCGCCGAGCACGATCTCGGTGCTGCCGCCGCCCACGTCGACCACCAGCCGCCGCTCGGCGTCGTCGGACAGGTCGTGCGCCACGCCGAGGTAGATCAAGCGCGCCTCCTCGAGGCCCGAGACGATCTCGATCTCGTGGCCGAGGGCCTGCTCGGCGCGGGCGAGGAAGCCGCGCGCGTTCTTGGCCATGCGCAGCGCCGAGGTGCCGATGGCGCGCACGCGCTCGGGCGGCATGCCGCGCAGGCGTTCGCCGAAGCGCCGCAGGCAGGCGAGCGCGCGCTCCT
>JBEBCR010000319.1:0-25333 GCA_041157565.1 Planctomycetota bacterium
CTTGGGTCATCGAGCGAACTCCGTCGGCGTCGCGCCCGCGAGGCGCCCGCCGGACTTTGGCCGGGAAGGCATGAGTGCCCGCAACGATACCACCAGCCTTGTATGGATTTTATATCACTGCATCATGATGTTGCAACCTGAAGGATACAACCCCACTTGCGGCACTGTTCCAGCGCAGGCCGGCATCCGGAAACGCCAAAATGCGGCCCTCCGCATGGCCAACATGAAACTCGCCCCGCTCCACTTGCACGCCTCCTTCCTGCTCGTCGCGGCCTGCGCCAGCGCCACCGCCCAAGTCGCCGCGCCACGGCCTCCGGTCGAGGCGCCGCGCTCGATCGACTTCGGCGACGGGGCGCGCTGGAGGAAGGAGGCGCCGACCCCGTTCTTCCCCGGCACGACCTACGACCCGGCCGTGCCCACGGTCGAGGAGCTGCTCGGGCGGCCGGCGGGCGCCTTCACGGCGCACCACCACGAGGTGGTGGCCGCGCTGCGGCGCATCGAGGCGGCGTCGAAGCGGCTGACGGTCGAGACCATCGGCCGCACGCACGAGGGCCGCGAGCTGGTCGTCGCCGTCATCGCGTCGGAGGCGAACCGCGCCCGGCTGCCCTCGATCCGCGCGGCCATCCAGCGCCTGTCGGATCCGCGCGGCTTGCCGGAGGCCGAGGGCGAGCGGCTGGTGGCGGAGACGCCGGCCATCGCGTGGCTGGCGTACTCGATCCACGGCGACGAGATGTCGGGAACGGACGCCAGCCTCGCCGTGGCGCACCACTACGCGGCCGGCACGTCCAAGGACGTGCTCGACGTGCTCGACGAGGTCGTGATCGTGCTCGACCCGTGCATGAACCCCGATGGACGCGAGCGCATCCTGTCGATGCTGGTGCAGAACGCGGGCTACACGTCGAACGTCGACCGCGACGGCATGCACCGCGGCCGCTGGCCCTACGGGCGCGGCAACCACTACCTGTACGACATGAACCGCGACTGGTCGTTCGGCTCGCAGCCCGAGACCCGCGCGCGCTGGGCCGCCATCCGCTCCTGGATGCCCCAGTTGATGGTCGACGCGCACGAGATGGGCGCGATGGACACCTTCCTCGTCTATCCGGCCAACGATCCGTTCACGCCCACCTTCCCCGCCTACACGAGGAAGTGGTGGGACACGTACACCGCCGACCTCGCGCGCGAGTTCGACGCGCTGGGCTGGAGCTACTACACGCGCGAGTGGGCCGACTCGTGGTATCCCGGCTACTCTGACTCGTGGGCGACCTTCCAGGGCGCCTGCGGGATCCTGTACGAGCAGGCGCGCCTGGTCGGCAACGCGGTGCGCCGCCTGTCGGGGGAAGTCGTCACCTACCGCGACGGCGTCCATCGCCAGGCGCTGGGCTCGGTCTCCAACGTCGCGACGCTGGCGACAAACCGCGAGGCGGCGCTGCGCGAGTACCTCGCCGCCAAGCGCGCCGCGCTCGATCCCGCCGCGCCCGGCAACGACCGCATGTACGTGCTCGTCCCCGGACGCCACCCCGACCGCGAACGGCGCTTCGTCGACCTGCTCGCGCGCCAAGGCATCGAGGTCCGCCAAGCCTCGTCGGCGTTCAAGGCCGAGCGAGCCGCGGGCCCGCGCGCGCAACCGGCGGCGCGCGAGTACCCCGCGGGCGCGCTGGTCGTGTCGCCGCGCCAGCCGTTGTCGGCGTACGTCAAGGCGCTGCTCGACTTCGATCCGCAGTACGACCAGGCCTCGCTGGCGCGCGAGAGGAAGGAGCTCGAGACCAAGGGCGTTCCGCGGTCCTACGACGTGACGTCGTGGACGCCGACGCTCGGCTGGGACCTCGACGGATCGTGGTGCGAGCACCTGGAGGTCGATGGACCGCTGGTCGCCGCGCTGCCGACTCCCGAGGCGGGAGTCGCGCCGGCGCCGGACGCGACGGCTCCCGTGTACGGCTGGATCGTCGACGGCCAGGACGACGGCGCCGTGCGCTTCGCGGCGCAGGCGATGGAGCTCGGGCTGCAGGTGCACCTGTGCGACGAGCCGTTCCGCTCCGCCGGCCGCTCGTTCGCGCGCTGGAGCCTCCTGGTGCGCCGCCACGAGAACGGTCCCGACGCCGGCGGGCGCGTGGCCGAGGCGGCGCGCCGCGCGGGCGCGCTCGCGCAGGCCACGACCGGCGCGCGCAGCCCCGACGACGGCCCGGACCTCGGCGGTCGCCACTTCGAACTGCTGTCGCGGCCGCGCGTGGCCCTGCTCTCCAACACGCCGGTGGACAACGACTCCTTCGGCCACGTGTGGCACGCGCTGGACTTCGAGCTGGGCCTGCCGACGACGCTGGCCGACGCGCAGGGCTTCGGCTCGCTCGACCTGCGCCGCTACGACGTGCTCGTCGTGCCGGACGGCAACGTGTCGGGCTGGATGGCGGATCGCGCCGCCGAGCTGCGGCGCTGGATCGAAGGCGGCGGCACGCTGATCGCGATGGGTGGCGCGGCCGCCGCGGCCTGCAAGCCGGAGAACAACCTCACCAGCGCTCGACTGCGCGCCGACGTGCTCGAGGAGCTCGACGCCCACGCGCGCGCCGCGCGCCGCGGCCGCGTCGCCGGCAAGGTCGAACCGGATCGCGACGTGGTCTTCGGCGACAAGGAGCCCGCCGAGCCGGCGGCGCCGGCCAAGAAGGAAGGCGATGGCGAGACCAAGGCCGAGCGCGAGGCGCGCCTGCGCGTGTTCGCGCCCTCGGGCGTGATCCTGCGCGGCGAAGTCGACCAGGGCCATTGGATCGGCGCCGGCTGCCGCGACGAGCTGCCCGTGCATTTCGAGGGCGCCAACTCGATCCACGCCAAGGACTCCGCGCGCACGCCGGTGCGCCTGGCCGAGGGCGCGCGACTGCGGCTGGGCGGGCTGCTGTGGCCCGAGGCGCGCGAGCGGCTGGAGAACTCCAGCTGGTGCGTCGTCGAGCGCGTGGGCGACGGGCAGGTGATCCTCTTCGCCACGCCGCCGACCTTCCGCAGCTGGTTCCGCGCTCCGCTGCGCGCGTTCTTCAACGCGGTGGTCTACGGCCCGGGCGCCGGAGCCAATCCCGCGCGCGTCAAGCGGACTGGACAGCGCTCAGGCGCGGCGCGCGTGGTCGGCCACGACCTGCGCCACGCAGGCCGTCAGGCGGCGGCCCGTGGGCACGTCGAGGAACTCGTTCGGCCCGTGGGCGTTGCTGTGCGGCCCCAGCACGCCGGTGATGAGGAACTGCGCCTGCGGGTAGCGACGGCCGAGCATCCCCATGAACGGGATCGAGCCGCCCTCGCCCATGCACGCGGCGGGGTTGCCGAACGCGGCGCGCGAAGCGCGGTCCTGCGAGGCCGCGAGCCACGGGGCGAGCTCCGGCGCGTGCCAGCCGGTGCTGGCCTTCTCGCCTTCGAAGCGCACGCGCGCGCCATGGGGCGGGTCCTTCTCGAGGAGCTCCTTGAGGCGCGCCAGGGCGGCCTTGGGATCGAGCGTGGGCGGCACGCGCAGGGAGATCTTCACCGCCGACATCGGCCGCAGCGTGTTGCCCGCGGCGTCGAGGTCGGGGAAGCCGCGCGCGCCGGTGATCGACAGCGCCGGGCGCCACGTGCGGTTCAGGAGCAGCTCGGTGGCGTCGTCAGCCATCGGCTTGCAGCCGGCGTGCCACGGGAACTTCGACCACACCGCGTCGCCGAGCACCTGCGCGCAAAGCCGCGCCTGGTCGACGCGCTGGGCCGGGATCTCGACGTGGAAGAACGGGTCCTTGATGCGGCCTGTCTCCTCGTCCTCGAGGCGCGACAACAAGCGGCGCAGCACCCGGAAGCTCGAAGGCACGATGCCCGAGGCGTCGCCCGAGTGGACGCCCTCCTTGATCGTCTCGACCACCAGGTTGCCGCCGACGAGTCCGCGCAGGCTGGTGGTGCTCCACATGCGTTGCCAATCGCCGCAGCCCGAGTCGAGGCACACCACGAGGCTCGGCGTGCCGATGCGCGCCGACAGCGCCTCGATGTAGGCGGGCAGGTCGACGCTGCCCGACTCCTCGCAAGCCTCGATCAGCACGACGCAGCGCGCGTGCGGGACGCCTTGGGCCTGCAGCGCCTCGATCGCCGCCAGCGAGGCGAAGGCCGCGTAGCCGTCGTCCGCGCCGCCGCGCCCGTACAGGCGCTCGCCGCGCATCACCGGCGTCCACGGACCGAGTCCCTCCTCCCAGCCGCTGAACTCCGGCTGCTTGTCGAGGTGGCCGTAGAGCAGCACCGTGTCGGCGCCCGTCGGCGCCGTGGCGGGGATCTCCATCCAGATCACCGGCGTGCGCCCCTCGAGCCGCACGATCTCGACCGTCAGGCCCTCGATGGCGCGCGCGCGGCACCAATCGGCGATCAGGTTCGTCGCCCGCTCCATGTGGCCGTGCTCGCGCCAGCGAGCGTCGAAGGCCGGCGACTTGTTGGGGATGCGGATGTAGTCGACGAGCGCGGGGACGATGGACTCGTTCCACACGCCGTCGATGCGGCGCGACAGGTCGAGGACGGGCGTGGTGGCGGTCATGGCGCGTCCAATCTACACGCGCCGCGCAGCGCCGTGGACCTCAGGCCGAACCGAGCTTGCGCCGGCGCCGCCGCCACAGCCACGCGGCGACCAGGCCCAGCGCCACCACCACGACGAAGGCGAAGAGCAGCGGCAGGAGCAGCGCCGCCAGCGTCGAGACGACCGCCAGGAACAGCTCGACCAGCGCCACCAGCGGATTGGCGAGTCCGCCGGTGGTGGCGGTGCTGCCGGCGCGCGTGGCCACCGTGGCGGCCTGCACGCCGCCCGCCGCGCCCACCGCGGCGATGGCCGAGAGGATCCACAGGAAGGGCGAGTCCGATTCGGCGCAGAAGCCCGAGGCCAGCAGCAGGCCCGCCAGCACGGCGGTCGGCGACGCGATGGCGTCGAGCGCGTTGTCGAGCCACGGAACCTTGTACGCCACCACCTCGACCAGCGTCGCCAGGCCCAGGGCGATGAGCGCGGGCGTCGAGGCCATCCACTCGAGCGCCTGCGGCGCGTCGAGCCAACCTTGGCGGAAGGCGAGGCCCGCGAGCAGCGGCGGCACGAAGACGCGGAAGCCGCAGGCGGCGGCGAGGCCGATGCCCGTGAGGGCGGCGATCAGGTGGTTCCACTCCATCGGATGAGGACCATACGGCCTCGGCCGTCCCGCATTCTCAGGAAGCCCGGCGAACGCGGTCGCGGCCCCCGGCCTTGGCCTCGTACAGCGCCAGGTCGGCCGCCTTGAGCAGGCCGTCCACGCCCAGCATGCCGGGCCCCTTCTCGGCGATGCCGCAGCTCAGCGTCAGGCGCCCATGGAAGCCGGCGCGCACGATCGGCTCGGCGGCGAGCGCCCCGCGCAGTCGTTCGGCGGCGATCTGGGCCGCCGCGGCGTCCGCGCCAGGGCAGGCGAGCAGGAACTCCTCGCCGCCGAAGCGCGCGAGGCAATCGCCCTTGCGAACGTGGCGCTGCAGGAGCCGCGCGACGGCGCGCAGCACCTCGTCGCCGGCGTCGTGGCCGTGCTCGTCGTTGACGCGCTTGAAGTGGTCGAGGTCGAAGAGCGCGATGGCGAGCGGCGCGCCGCTCGCGAGGCCGTGTTCCCAGTGCTTGCGCAGGAACTCGAGGACGCGCGCGCGCGACGGCAGTCCGGTCAGCTGGTCCGTGGACGCGAGCCCCGCCATGCGCTTGGCGTGCAGCTCGATGCGGCGGCCTTCGGCCTCCAGTTCGGCGCGACGCGCGGCGTCTGCCTCCTGGTGGCGAGCGAGGCGCAGCCCCGACTTGATGCGCGCGGCGAGCAGCCTGGGGTTGCACGGCTTGGTGACGTACTCGTCGGCGCCGGACTCGTACGCCTCGATGGCGCGGCCCTCGTCGTCGAGGCCCGTCAGCAGCACGAGGAACAACGCCTGGTGCGGCACGAGCTCGCGCAGGCGCCGGCACAGCTGCGAGCCCGACATGTTCGGCATCGTCCAGTCCGCCACGACCGCCTGCGGATGGTGGCGCATGGCGAGGTCCAGCGCCTCGCGGCCGTCGCGCGCCTGCAGCACCTCGCAGCCCTCGCGCTCGAGCTGGGCCACGAGCAGGCGCAGGTCGACCGGATCGTCGTCGACCGCCAGCACCCTGGTGCCGTGCATCGACTCGCCTCCGAGCTTGGCCACGGCGTCGGGAACCAGGCGGCTCGGCGCCTGCGGATCGTCGAGCGCCTCGGCGACCTCGCGCAGGCGCCGCATGGTGGCCCAATGCAGCGAGTCGTCGCGCAGCGTCGGTCCGATCCCCGTGGCCTCGTACACGCGCGTGCGTCGCCGCGCGCGCTCGCCCGGCCGCGGCGCGGCCTCGACGATGTCGGAGGCCAGCAGTCCCGCGTGGCGCAGCAGCGAGGCGAAGGCCTGCCCGCGCGGCGGCATGGCGGCCGCGTGGCGCGCGGGCAACCCGAGGTCGCGCACCGCGAGCGCCATCCACTCGGGCCAGCCCCAGCCGAGCATCAGGGACGCGGCCAGTTCGTAGTGGTCGAAGTCGAAGGCGCGCGCCTCGGCGGCCAGCAGCTCCTGCACAGGACGCGTGGCGTGGTCGCGCAGCAGCGCGTCGAAGCTCGTGGCTTCCGCGGTGGCGAGCGCCAGGATCCCGACGCGCGACACCAGGGCGGCGGCGTGCGCCTCCTCGGGATCGAAGCGTCCGTCCTTGGCGGCCAGCCGCTCCGCGGCGACGGCGCAGGCCAGCGACCAGCGCCAGTACCCATCGTGGTCGAATTCGCGTCCGGCCCCGCGGCGCTGGCCGCGCGAGTGGAACGACACGGCGAGCTCGTGCAGGTGCCGCGGATGCAGCGCCTCCGCCGCGGAGGCCACCGTCAGGCGCTCGCCGACGCCCGCCATGCGGTTGGCCGCGTCGACGATGCGCGCCGTCGAGGCGGGATCGACGCGCGCCGCCGCCACCAGCCTGTCGATGCGCAGCCCGTTGCCGGACGCGGATCGCAGGATGGCGCAGCCCACGCCCGCCGGCGAGGGCAGGTGCAGGCCACCTTCGTACTCCTCGAAGCGGCGCAGCTCCAAGTCAGGCGCTCTCCTTGATGCGGCCGTCGCGGGGCTTGTCGACCACGACGCGGTCGCGGCCGGCGGCCTTGGCGGCGTAGACGGCGTCGTCGGCGCGCTTCAGCAGCGAGTCGAAGGTCGCCATGCTCGAGTCCGCCTGGGCGACCCCGATGCTGATCGTCATGCAGGCGTCGAATCCGCCGGAGCGGATCCTGTGCATGGCCACGGCGGCGCGCAGGCGCTCGGCGCAGACCGCGGCCTGCTCGGCCGTGGCGTTGCGGCAGATGACGAGGAACTCCTCGCCGCCCCAGCGCGCCACCTCCTCGCCGGCGCGGGCGTTGCCGGACAAGGTCGCGGCCATCTCCTTGAGCACGACGTCGCCCACGTCGTGGCCGTGCTGGTCGTTGACCTTCTTGAACCCGTCTGCGTCCACCACGAGCACCGACAGCGGCTCGCCGCTGTCCATGGCCTTGTCCCATTCGCGGCGCAGCTCCTCCATCGCCCAGCGGCGGTTGAAGAGGCCCGTCAGCTCGTCCGTGTTGGCGCGGCGATTGGCGTCGCGCATGCGACGTCCGGACTGCACGCGGCTGAGCGTCTCGTCGCGCGTGCGCTTCTCCTCCTGCTCGCGCTTCTGGAACAGGCGCTCGCCGCAGCGCAGGCGCGCCCGCAGGATGCGCGGGTTGAACGGCTTGACGACGAAGTCGTCGACGCCCGAATCGAAGGCCTCGATCACGCGCTCCTCGTCGTCGCGTCCCGTCAACAGCAGGAAGTACACGCCTTGGCCGTCGGGGATGCGGCGCAGCGAGCGGCACAGCTCCAGCCCGTCCATCTCCGGCATCATCCAGTCGGCGATCACGATGTGCGGCCACGATTCGAGCGCCAAGGCCAGCGCCTCCGCGCCGTCGCGCGCGATCAGCACTTCGTGGCCGGCGCGCACCAGCTCGCGCTGCAGCAGCCGCAGCGACAACTGGTCGTCGTCGACCGCGAGGATGCGCAGGCGCTCGCCGCGCTGGTTCGAGGGCGGGACCGCGGTGGCGGCCATCGCCTCCTCGGCGCGGGCGTGGATCTCCTGCAGGCTCTTGACCTTCTGGGTGGGCACGTGCAGCAGGCGTCCCCACTCGGTCCACTCGGCGGCCACCCGGCCGCACCACGCGCCGAACTCGGCGCGATCGAATCCGAGCGCGTCGCGCACGACGTCGAGGCCGGCCGCCAGGCGGGTCCAGGACGTGCCCGCCGTCGCGTCGCCTGCGAGGCAAACCTCGGCCAGCACGGAGGCGTGGGCCAGCAGCTTGGCGTGGTTGGCGGTGTCCGCGCAGGTGGCGTTGACGCGCCGCTCCTCGCTCTCGTGGATGCGCACGGCCTCGCGCAGCGGACGCGGCAGGCCCCAGTCCTCCATCAGGAGCGCGGCGGTCTCCGCGTGGTCGATTTCGAAGTGCTCGCGCTCGAGCGCGGCGACGCCCATCGGATCGCGCGCGCGCTCGTCGGCGAGGATGCGCGCGTACTCCTCGGGATGCACGCTGGCCAGCGCGAGCCGCCCGATGTCGGCGAGGAGTCCGAGGATGTAGGCCTCGGCCGGCACGCCCACGCGCAGTCGTTCGCTGATCGCGCGCGCGGCGACGGCCCGCGCCAGCGATGCCGACCAGAAGCGGTCGTAGTCGAAGCGCTTGCACGCGCCCGTGCGGTGCGCGGACAGCAGCGAGAAGCCCAGCGCGACGTTGCGCACCGCGCGCACGCCGAGGCGCATCGCGGCGTCCGAGACCGTCGTCGCCGGCCGCACGCCCGCGTGGGTGGCCGAGTTGGCGATCTGCAGCAGGCGCCCGGTCAACGCCGGGTCGGCGGAGATGGCGCGCGAGAGGTCCTCGGTGGAGAAGTCCTCGCGCTGCGTGATCTTGAGCACCGCCATGCCGACGCCGGGGGGAGTCGGCAGCCGGCCGGAGGCGCGCAGTTCGTCGAAGGTCTCGTGTTGCATGGTCGAATCGTCGGAAGGGCGTGGAGGGGACTCCGCGGATCGGGGGCCGCGCGGATCAGGCGCCGAGCGAGCGCAACGCGCGCTCGACTTCGCGCCAATGGCGGCTGCCCTTGTCCTGCAGCACGCGCACGCCGGAGACCTCGCTGCGGCGCGCCAGCTCCTCCATCTGCCTGCACAGCTGGGCCATGCCGGTGGCGCCCACGTTCTGGCTGCTGGACTTCAAGGTGTGCGCGGCGCGCTCGAGCGCCTTGAGGTCGCCGCTGGCCAGGGCCTGGTCGATCTCCTGCAGCCGACGAGGCGCGTCGGAGAGGTACAACGCCACGATCTCGACCAGCAGGCCGGGCTCGTCTTCGCCGCCTAGTTCGCGCAGGCCGGCGATGACCTGCATGTCGATGACCGCGTCCTGCGCGCCGTCGCGCGCTCCGCGTCCGTTCGTGTCGGGGCTTGCCATGGGGCTTCCGGCGGCAGTCGAGGCCGCCTCGGGGCCGCGGAGCCGCCACCATGCGGATCCAGCGCCCGTTCCATGTTTCGACCAAGGCGCGGGCGCGACTTGCGGCCGCGACTCGGTCTGGCGCGCGATGGAGGCGGGCCCTTGCGCCCCGCGAGGCGGAAGGAACTTCCGGCCGCGACGCAAGCAGGCGGCGCCCCGCGGGATGCGTCCGCGAGGCGCCGCCTGCCGTCCTGGCCCGTCGCGGGGACCGCGACCAGCCGGTCTCAGCGCTTGCCGGCCATCAGCTCGGCGTGGAGCTCCGAGGCGTCGTAGACCTTGAGCAGCGCCTCGGCGAGTCCGCGCGAGTCGACCGACACGGCGCGACCCTGCGTCTCGTCGTAGCCGATGCCCAGGACGAGGCTCTGGATGTTGCCGTCGAAGATCAGGCCGACGACCTGCTTGTCCTTGTTGACGACGGGCGAGCCGGAGTTGCCGCCGATGATGTCGTTGGTCGAGACGAAGTTGAACGGAGTGGCCGGGTTCAGCCTGGCCTTGGCCTTCGACCAGCTCGCCGGCACCTCGAACGGGTACGCGTTGCCGCGGGCGGCGGCGCGCTCGTACAAGCCGGCGAAGTTGGTGAACGGCGGCACGGGCTTGCCGTCCTGCTCGTAGCCCTTGATGGCGCCGTAGGACAGGCGCAGGGTGAAGGTCGCGTCGGGGTACTGGTCCTCGCCCTCCTTGGCGAACAACGCGGCCGCCACCTTGGAGTAGCCCTCCTTCTCCAGCGGATCGACCTCCTCCTCGAAGCGCTTGCGCTGCAGGCGGCTCTCCGGATCGAGCAGGCGCGCGAGCTGGATCATCGGGTCCTTGCTCTCCGCGACCGCGGAGGCGCCGCCCTCGAACAGGCGCTTGCGCTCGGCGATGTCGGCGAGCTTCGTGCCGCGCACCAGCTCCTCGGCGCGCGCCTGCGGCGACTTGCCGGCGAGCGCGCGCGCCACGGTCGGATCGCCGCCGCCGAGCAGTTCGGCCATGTTCTGCAGCGACGAGGCCATGCGCTCGACCTCGAGGTCGGGGTGGATGGGCGCCTCCGAGTACAAGCCGCGCTCCAAGGTCGCCTTGGCCGTCGAACGGTACTCGCGCAGGCGCGCGCCGTCGGGCTTGCCCGACTCCTCGGCCCAGCGCACGATCGTCGCCGCCTTGGAGAACAGGTCGCCGCCGAGGCCCATGCCCGGGCCGCCGAGCGCGGTGAAGCGCACCACCATCTCGCGCTGCACCTTCTTGGCCTGCGCGACGAGGTCCCAGCCGTCGCCCCACTTGGCCGACCACTCGGGATTGGCGGCCACGGCGGCGCGCAGCTCGAGCTCGGCGCGGAACTTGCGCGCCATGAAGGACGGGTCGAGCAGGCCGGCGTAGATGCCGGTGCGCGCCTTGCGCGAGTTCTGCACGCCGAAGTACTCGTCCTCGGCCTCGCGGCGGTTGTCCTCGCCGCGGCCCATGAAGGTCGCCAGCAGCACCTCGCGCCGCCACAGCGTGCGCATGGTGGCCGGGTACTGGAAGTCGCGCATGTACTCGAGGTGCGCGTGGGTGTTCAGGCGCTCCGTGCGGCCGGGATGGCCGGCCACGAAGACCAGCTCGCCGTCGCCCGCGCCGTCGGGGCTCCAGGAGAGGTGCCGCTCGGCCTTGAGCGGCTTGCCGTCCTCGTAGATGCGGAAGAAGCACACGTCGAGGCAGTAGCGCGGGTACTCGAAGTTGTCCGCGTCGCCGCCGAAGAAGCCGATGCCCTTCTCCGGCGCGAAGACGAGGCGCACGTCGTCCCAGGTCTTGTACGTGTAGAGGTGGTAGCGCGCGCCCTGCCACAAGGTGACGATCTCGCACTTGAAGCCCTTGCCGGCCTTCTGCTTGGCCTCGGACTCGATCTCGGCGAGCTTGGCGCGGCGCGCGGCGGAGACCTGCGCGTTCGACATCCCCGGCTGGACGACCGCCTCGACCTTGGCGCTCACGTCCTCGATGGTCCACAGGACGTCCATCTCGATGTTGGGGCACTTGAGCTCCTCGCCCAGCGTGCGCGCGTGGAAGCCGTCCTTCAGCAAGTCGCGCTCCTTGGTCGAGAGCTCGGCGATCTTGTCGGAGCCGACGTGGTGGTTGGTCATCACCAGGCCGTCGGCCGAGACCAGCGAGCCCGAACCGCCGGTGGAGATGCGCACGGCGGACTTCTGGACGTGGTCGAGCCACTCGGGCGTCAGGTCGAAGCCGTAGGCGGCCTTGATCTGCCTGGTCGGCGCGCGGTTGAACAACCACATGCCCTCGTCGGCGCGGGCGACGGCGGTGGCGGAGGCGAACAGGGCCAGCAGGCAGAAGCGCTTCATCGTCGGTTCCAAGGTGGGATTCGGGCCCCGCGCGGCCGCGACGGCCGCGAACGGGGGCAAGAGGATAGCCGAGGGAGCGGCGTTCGGGAGCGCCCCGCCAAGGCGAGTCCAGCTCGGGGGCGGCCACGCTCGCTGCGCCGGACCTCGCGCGGAGCCATGTGGGTGCCGCGCCCGCCGGCTGCTAGTCTGCGCGCAGGAGGAGCCGCCCTCCGCCCAGACCCTCTCGCGGGACCAAGCCGAACGCCATGCGCACCACGCTCGCCGCCCTCCTCTGCCTCGCCACTTCTTCCTGTTCGCTCCTCGGCTCCGAGGGCGGCGACGCCATCGAGGTCTCGCCGCTCCTGCGCGGCTACCACAGCGGCATCGCCTCGACCGGCGTGCACGTGGCGCGCGACCAGGGCCAATGGGAGGCGCTGTGGGCGCAGCACGCCTCGAAGGAGATCCCCCGCCCACCCGCGCCGGCGGTCGACTTCGAGCGTTGGATGGTGGTGTGCGTCGCGATGGGCACGCGGCCCACGGCGGGCTGGTCGGTCGAGATCGAGCGCGTGGTCGAGGAGAACGGCGTCCTGTGGATCGACGCCAAGGAAGCGGGACCCGCGCCCGACGCGCTGGTCCCGCAGGTGCTCACCACGCCCTACGACATGGTGCTGGCGCCGCAGACGAGCTCGCGGGCCGAGTTGCGCTCGACCCGCTGAGCCTCAGGGCTCGCCGTCGCGCCGCGCTACGATGCGCGGCATGGCGCGCGCGGCCGCGGGCACGCCCTCGAAGGGGCGCACCGCGAAGTCGACGCCGGAGAGCACGTCGCCCGCGGCCACCGGCAGGATCGACAACTCGTTGAGCGAGGGCCAGCCGCCCCCATAGGTGTCGCCGGCGCCGAAGATGTCGATCGTGTCCGGATCCGCGTCGTCGTCGCTGTCGTCGGAGCCGCACACGACGATGTAGTCGCCGGCCGGCAGGTCGCCGCCGTCGATGGCCGAGCTCACCCGCCACTCGAGTTCGATCGCCGGGTTGAGCTCGGCGAAGGCGATGGCGAACACGTCGCCGCCCTCGCTGGACAAGAGCTCCTCGGCGTCGACGAGCAGGAGGTAGAGCGGGATGTCCTTCTTCGTCGTCGGAGCCTCCACGGCGAACACGATCTGGACCGACGCGGAACCGCCGTTCGAGGTGAGCTGCAACGTCGGCCGGTAGATCCCGGGCGGCAACGACCCACGCGTCACGACGACGCGCACGCCGCTGGCGTTCGTTCCATCCGCGGCGGGCAGCAGGTCCGCGGTGACGTTGCCAGCGCCGTCGCCAACGACGTCCCCCGGAGCCAGGCTGTCGACCTGCAGCGTGCCGCCGCCGCCGTTCTGGATGGCGAGGTCGAGGCTCGTGGCCTCCGTGCCGAACTGGAGGCTGGTCCCGCCGAGGACGAGCACGGGATCCGGCGAGCTCGCGCCCGCCGCGGCGGCGACGGCGGCGTCGGCTTGGACGAGCCCGTGCCCGAAGATGTTGTCGCGCCCCGGCGCGCCGAGGTCGACCACCGTGCCCAGCAGGATCGCCTCGACCTCCGCCACGGTCAGCGTCGGATCGACGGCGAGCACGAGCGCCGCCACGCCGGCGACGTGCGGGGCGGCCATCGACGTGCCCTGGTAGGCGGCGAAGGCCGGCTGGCCCGCCTCCGTGTTCAAGGTGGAGACCACGCCGTCGGCGACGCCGTCGCCGTCGAGGTCGACCGACTCGTCGCCGCCGGGCGCGGCGATGTCGACCGTGGGGCCGAAGTTCGAGTACGGCGCCTTGGCCGCGTTGCGGTCGACGGCGGCGACCGAGATGACGCCGTTGTAGCCGGCGGGGAACGAGGTCTGCGACGTGTTCTCGTTGCCCGCGGCGGCGATGATCACGCAACCGGCGTCGCGCGCCGCCGTCACAGCGCCCTGGAAGGCCTGGCTGAAGCCGCCGCCGCCCAGGCTCATGTTGACGACATCGGCCTTCTGCGCCGCGGACAAGGTCGGCACGCCCGCCACCGCAAGGCCCGCCGCGTAGCGCACGGAGTCGATGATGTCCGAATTGAGGCCGCCGCCGACGCCCAGCACGCGCAGGTGGAACATGCGGGTCTGGAAGGCCACGCCGCACACGCCGGAGTTGTCGTTGCCGCGCGCGCCGACCGTGCCGGCGACATGCGTGCCGTGGAAGCTCGAGGGCGACAAGCCGTTGCCGTCGCCCTCGTCGAAGGCGTTCCCGTCGCGGCCATTGCCGTCGCGCGCGATTTGCGGATCGCTGATGAAGTCGAATTCGACTCCGGTGGTGTCGGTGTTGGGATCGAGGTCGGGATGCAGTCGACGGCCGGTGTCGATCACCGCGACGCGCACTTGGTTCGATCCGGTCGTCGTGGCCCAGGCTTGCGGACAACGGATCAGCTCGTAGTGCCACGCCTGGAACTGGTAGAGGGGATCGTTCACCGGCGGCGCGCCGCCGAGGATCCGCGCGCGGAAGTCGGGCTCGGCCCACGCGACGCGTCCGTCGGCCTCCAGCGCCGCCGCCAAGGCCAGCGTGGCGCGGGCGCGGCCGGCCTCGTCGAGGCCCGCGGGCAGCTCGAAGTCGAGAACCTCGCAGGTGTCGGGGATGGCGCGCGCCACGCGCCCACCGCGGGCCTGCGCCTCGGCGGCGAGGGAGCCGCCGTCCCTGGCGGCCACCAGCAGGCGGCCTGTCAAGTATTCATGACGAGCCTCGCTCGGCGCGCGCGAGGCAGGATCGAGTCCAAGCCGCGCGCGTTCGAGCTCGACGGAGAGCGGCGCGGCGACGACGCGCGCCCCGGTGGCGCCGGCGACGATGCGCGCACGCGCCGGCCCGCGCGCCTCGAGCTCGACGAGCGACAGCGCGGCCACCTCGATCGAGGACCGTCCACCTCGCGGGCCGAGCTCGAAGAGCGTCGCGCCGGCGCCATCGCGCGCCACGAGCGCGCCGTCGCACTCGACGGCCAGCGCGAGCGCGCTGGCGCTCGACAGGCGCGCCGTGGCGTTGGCCGAGGCCACCAGCTCGAGGCTGTCGCCCTCGACGAACGCGCCCAGCGTCCCCCGCCAAGGCTGGATCGCGCGCGAGGCGACCGCGTCGAGCTCGATGGTCCACGGCTCCCCGCCGCGCACGACGAGGTCGCCGCGGCCGCGCGCGAGGAACGAGCCTCCGTCGGCGAGAGGCGTGGCGTCCATCGACACGGCGTCGAGGACGGCGAGGCGCGCGCCGCCCGACACGACGCGCGCGACGACGCGCAGGCGCTCGCTGGCGCGCAGGCGCAGGCTGGCGAGTCCGTCCTCGCCGACGCCGGAGACGAGCACGCGCGAACCGGCGCGCAGCTCGATCGTCTCGCGTCGCGCGTCCAGCGTGGCGCCGGCGTGCTCCATGGCGAGCGCCGTCGGCGCGGGCAGGAACTGCACTTCGCCGGCGAGGCTGGTGGTGGCGTCGCCGCCGCCACCACCACCGCCACAGGCGGACAACAGGCACGACACGGCGAGGATGGATCGCAGCCAGGACGTGGAACGGAGGTTCATGTCGAGGATTCCTTGGAGCTTTGTGGTGGCGAGGCGCCGGATGTACGCGGGCGTGGGAACACCTGCGCGGCGTGGATCCAACCGCGAAAGAGCCTAGCTTGCCCCGCGACCGGATTCCGGCGCGCTCGGCGGCCGGACCTGGCTTCCCGTCCAGCCGCGGTGGAACTCGACGAAGCGCGCCACCAGCCGGTCCTCGACCTCGGGGAGGCCGCACGCCGCGTGGTCGCCGAGGTTGGCCATCAGCCGCGGGTCGAGGCCGCACGGGTTGAACCCCGCGAAGCGCGCGAGGTCGGCGCGCACGTTGAGCGCCAGTCCATGCCAGGTCGTCCAGCGCCGCACCGCGACCCCGATCGAGCAGGCCTTGCGGTCGCCGATCCAGACGCCCGTGTAGCCCTCGACGCGCCGCCCCTCCACGCCGAAGTCCGCCATGGCGTCGATCACGACCTGCTCGAGCCCGCGCAGCCACGCGTGCAGGTCGCGGCGACCTTCGGGGAGGAGCACGATCGGGTACAGGACGACCTGCCCCGGGCCGTGCCACGTCGCCTCGCCGCCGCGCTCGACGGCGACCACCGGCATGTCGACCCCGGCGGCGTCGCCGGGCGGCGACTTGCGTCCGAGCGTGACGACGTCCTCGTGCTCGGTCGCGAGCAGCGCGTCGACCACGCGACCTTCGGCGCGCGCGGCCACGAGCTCCTGCTGCAGGCGATGCGCGTCCGCGTAGCGCGTGCGGCCCAGCCGCCGCACCTCGAGCGCGGACGCAGCTCCCCCGGTCGAGTTCACTTCTTCTGGTAGATGTGCACGGCCATGCCGTGGACGCTCTCGGCGGCTTCCATCATCGCCTCGGGCAGCGTCGGGTGCGCGTGGATGGTGCGCGCGACGTCCTCGGCCGTGGCGCCCATCTCGATGGCCAGCGCCGCCTCCGCGATCAGCTCGGTGACCTCGGGGCCCACCATGTGCACGCCGAGGATCTCGTCCGTCTTGGCGTCCACGACGATCTTCACGAAGCCCTCGGTCTCCATCAGGCTCATGGCGCGGCCGGAGGCGGCGAACGGGAACGAGCCGGTCTTGCACGCCAGGCCCTTCTCCTTGCACTGCTCCTCGGTGAGCCCCACCGAAGCCATCTCGGGCGAAGTGAAGATCACCGCCGGCACGCAGCGCGCGTCGTAGGCCTCCTTCTGGCCGGCGATCACCGCCGCGGCCACGAGGCCCTCCTTGCTGCCCTTGTGCGCCAGCATCGGCTGGCCGGCGATGTCGCCGATGGCGTAGATGTGCTTGACCTTCGTGCGCATCTGCGCGTCGACGGCGAGGAACCCCTTGGCGTCGACGGCGAGGCCGGCCTTCTCCAGCTGCAGGCCCGCGCTGTGCGGGCGGCGACCGACCGTGGAGAGGATCTGGTCGCACTCGATCGTCGCGGCGACGCCCTTGGTCTCCACCTTGACGGTCGTCTTGCCGTTCTTGCGCTCGAAGCCCTTGGCGAAGGTCTCGGTCTTCAGGTCGACGCCCATCTTCTTGAGCGAGCGCTCGATCACCTTGACGCAGTCGCGCTCCTGCCCGGGCAGCGCGCCGGCCGAGGCCTCGAGCACGGTGACCTTGGCGCCGAGCTTCTTGTACATGATCCCGAGCTCGAGGCCGATGTAGCCGCCGCCGATGACCACGAGGTGGTCGGGGATCTTCGTCGGACGCAGCGCGCCGGTCGAGGACCACACCGCGTCCTCGTCGTTCTTGAAGCCCGGGATCTCGATCGGGACCGAACCCGTGGCGATCACGCAGTCGTCGAAGGAGAGCGTCTTGGCGCCGTCCTTGGCCTTCACGGACACGGTCTTCTGGTCGACGAAGCTCGCCTCGCCCATGACCACGTCGACCTTGTGGTTCTTCAGGAGCACGCCGATGCCGCCGGTGAGCTTGCCGACGATGCCCGCCTTCCATTCGACGAGCTTCTTCACGTCGACGTCGACGCCCTTGACGGTGATGCCCATCGCCGACGCCTCGGCCAGCCGGTTGACCAGCACGCCCGCCGCGATCAGGGCCTTGCTCGGGATGCAGCCGACGTTGAGGCAGGTGCCTCCGAGGTGCTCCTTCTCGACGACGGTGACCTTCTGGCCCAATTGGGCGAGGCGGATGGCGCAGACATAGCCGGCCGGGCCGGCACCGATGACGACGACGTTGCGGGGCATGGAGGGTCCTCTCGTGGCGCGCGGGCCGCGCGGCCCGTTCGGGGCGAAGAGTCTAGCGCGGGGAGACGCGGGCCCACATGCGCAGAGCAGGAAGTCGGGCCTTGGGCGCATGGCGGAGGACGCTGGGCGGTGGAACGCATGGCCCGCCGAGGCGAATTCGCTAGCCTGTGGCCCATCTCCTCCACCCGAGCCACCGCACCTTCCAAAATGCTCGCCATCCCGCTCGCACTCGCCGTCTTCTCCGCCGGCGGCGCGCCCGCCACGCCGTCCGCACCCGCCAGACCCGAAGCCTTGCGCGCCTGGAGCATCGTCGGCTCCGGCCCCGCGACGCCGCACGAGGTGCTGTGCCCCTACCTCGAGCTGTCGCCGCAAGGCGTGCCGCACCTCGCCTACCAGGACCTCGGCGTCGCCTACTCGCGGCTCTCCATCAGGCGTTGGGACGCGAGCGCGCAAGCGTGGAGCGACGTGATCGCGCCCGGCAGCGGCAGCGTCGCGCAGAGCTGGTACAACCGCTTCGTCTTCGGCCCCGACGGCAGCCTGTGGCATGCCGCGCGCGAGTACCAGCAGCCCACCGCCATGGTGCACCAGTTGAGCCGCGCCGGATGGCGCGTGCTGCCCACGGGCGCGAGCCCGGGCGACGCGCACTACGTCGACATCGACCTGCTGCCCGACGGCCGACCCGTGGTGGTGGCGCAGGACGGCACGAGCACGCCGACGAACCGCACCGTCGTGCGCGTCCACGACGGACAAGCCTGGCGCACGCTCGGCGACGCGCCCGCCAGCCCCGGCACCGCGGCCTACCAGTCGATCGCCGTGCGTCGCGATGGAGTGGTGCTGTGCGCCTACTCGGATTCGATGGCGGGCGGGCGTCCGGTGGTGAAGCGCTTCGACGCGGGGGCCAACCAGTGGCTCGACTGCGGCCAGCCGAACTTCAGCCTCGAGAACGCCGCCAACCTCGTGCTCGAGATCGGCCCCGACGGAGCGCCGTGGCTGGCGTGGAACCTCACCTTCCAGAAGATCAGCGTCTGGCGCCTCGCGCCGGATGGCTGGCGGCAGGTGGGCGCGGAGGTCGACGGCGCGGACACGCCCGTGGTCGCCACCGAGAACTGGCGCCAATGGCTGTGCTTGCGCTTCGACTCGCAAGGTCGGCCTTGGACCGCCTACCAGGCCGCCAATCTGCAAGGACGCGCGGTGGTCAAGCGCTTCGAGGAGGGCCAGTGGCGCGTGGTGGGCGAACCGGCCTTCACGCCCGCGGCCGCGGACTACCTGACGTTCACGCTGGGCTCCGACGACACGCCGTGGGTCGCGTTCCGCGACGGCCTGACGCGGCGCGGCATCGTCATGGCTTGGCGCTGAACGGCGCCCCGCCGGTGCGGTAGACTTCCGCGCGATGGCCACGGAGACCGCCCTGAAGACCCACTGCCCCAACTGCGGGGCCAAGCTGCACCGGCCCGACCTGTCGCTGTGCGCCTACTGCGCCACGCCGCTGTCGATCGGCGCCGCGCAGCAGGTCGACGCCGCGACCATCGCGCGCCTGCAGCGCATGCGCGAGCACAAGAGCTTCGCCGCTGCGATGAGCTTCGTGCCGCCGGACCAGGTCGTCGAACGCCAGGCGGGTCGACTGCTCACGCGCGGCACGCTAGCGCTCGCCGCCGGCCTCGCGCTCGGCCTCGCCGGGTTCCTGCTGCGCGACGGCGCGGCCTTCCTGCCGCTGGTCGTCCTCGGCGGCGCGCTGGCGCTGGCGGGGTCGTGGGCCTTGCTGCGGCCCGCCGCCCTGCGGGCCGCCCACCGCGCCGCGCCCTTGCTGCGCCGACCGGCCCTGGTGGCCGAGCGCCGCAGCACCACGGCGCTCGAGGGCGCCGTCGACTACTACTTCACCCTGCGCTTCGACGACGGGTCGGAGGGCGAGTTCCATTGGCCCGGCCAGGGCACGATGTACGAACCACTCTCCAACGGCTACACCGGCATCGCGTACACGCGCGGGGACAGGCTGATCGACTTCCGTCGCTTGACCTGAGACCTGCGGGCCAATCGGCGGTTCATCCCGCCGTCCCGCCCGCCCGACACGAACACCGGCGGTTCCCGAGAAGGACCGGCCGGCACCCCCACCGACCACATGACCACCACCTCCCTCCGCATCGTCGGCGTGCTGCTCGCGGCCGCCGTGGCCGCCCCGCTGTTCCTCGCCTCCGCCCGTCCGGCTCCCGTCCACGACGGCGCCAACGAGAAGATCGAGCACGCCATGGAGGACCTGAACGGGTCCCTCAAGCGCCTCGAGAAGGCGTTGGCCGAGAAGGATCCGGCCAAGTGCCTGCCGCTGGTGCTCAAGATGCAGGTGGCCTGCCAGGACTCGAAGGTCGAGGAGCCGTCGATGGCGGCGACCATCGCGGACGCCCAGAAGAAGGCCGAGTTCCTGCTGGGCTACCGCAAGACGATGGTCGAGCTGCAGAAGCAGCTGCTCGACCTCGAGGTCGCCATCCTCGACGGCAAGTGGGAGGACGCGGCCAAGCTCGTCGCCGAGAAGGTCAAGCCGTCCAAGAAGGCCGGGCACGACGCCTACAAGCCCGAGTGATCGGGCCACGGCCCCGCTGCTGCGGGGACCAGCCAAACACGAGGCGCGGGAGTCAAGGACCCCCGCGCCTCGCCCTTTCCAGACGGGTTTGGGTGCTTTCTGATCTGGGAAATTCCCCAGATCCCTTGCCGGATTTGTGACTTCCTGATGCCCTTTAGGTCGGCTGTCCGAAGTCCGGGCGGCTTGCCGGCCGTTCCGATCCGTTCCCCCCCCCCCAACCCCACGCGATCAGGATCCGACCATGCTTCGCGCCAGCGCCGCCCTCGCGGCCATCGCCCTTCCGTGCGCCCTCCTCGACGCGCAGGAACTCCAAATCCACTACATCAACGTCGGCTGGGGTGGATCGACCCTGATCGTCGGCCCCGACGGCACGACGGTGCTGCTCGACGGCGGCAACACGGGACGCGGGACGCAGCGCATCGTCCCCTACCTCAACTCGATCGGCATCACGCCCTCCGTCGGGCTCGACTACACGATCGTCAGCCACCAGCACTGCGACCACAACGGCGGCCTCGACGAGGTCGTGCAGGCCGGGTGGAACGTGTGGGTCGAGAACTGGGACAACGGATCCACGTACTCGACCTCCTGCGTGACGCAGTGGGACTCCACCGCCTCCACCACCGCCGCCGGCGTACCCGTGGCGATGCCGGTCGGGACGGTCGTGCAACTCGGCGGCGGCGCGACGCTGACCTGCATCGCGCGCAACGGCTCGATCATCGGCGGCGGCAGCGTCGCCGTCAGCGACGAGAACGACCGCTCGATCGCCGTGCTGGTCAAGCACGGCGGGTTCGAGTGGATCTGGGCCGGCGACCTGGGAGGCGGGCAGAACGACTCCGCCTGCACGGGGCGCACGACGGCGCAGACGAACGTGGAGACCGCGGTGCTGACGGCCATCTCGCCCGGCGGCGCGTTCCCGCTCATCTCCGCCGGCGGGATCGACGCGCTGCACGTCAACCACCACGGCAGCGAGAGCAGCACGAACAACGACTGGTTCGACCTGGCGCGCCCCGCCGTGGCCCTGATCGCCACGGGCGGCGGACAGGCGACCACCTACCACCTGCCGCGCAAGGACGTGGTCGAGAAGGTGCTCCTCGCGCAAGCCACCGCCTGCGTGTCGTCCACGCCGGCGCTCGTGCTGCAGACCGAGGAAGGCAACCCGACCGGCACGAACACCAGCTTCGCCGGCCATTGCGTGGGCAACATCGTGCTGCGCACCGATGGCGTCTCGAGCTTCACGGTCGCGGGCGACGGCGCCGTCACCGTGGGCCCCGACGAACGCGCCGCGGCCGGCCTGCCGCGCACCTTCGCGCTCGACGACCAGACCGGCCCGCCCGACGCCACGCCGCCCGCCGCGCCGAGCGGACTCGCCGCGGTCGCGGGCAACGCGCGCGTCGACCTGTCGTGGGCGGCCAACTCGGAAGCGGACCTCCGCGGCTACGACGTGTACCGCTCGGCCACGGCGGGGACCCTGGGCGCCAAGCTCAACGCGAGCGTGCTGACCGTGCGCGCCTGGGCCGACACGGGCCTCGTCAACGGCACGACGTGGCACTACTCGGTCAAGGCGGTCGACAACGCGGGCAACGCCTCGGCCGCGTCGGCCCAGGTCTCCGCGACGCCCGTCGCCCCGCCGACGCCCGGCGGCACGCCGTGGATCAACGAGTTCCACTACGACAACTCGGGCACCGACGCGAACGAGTTCATCGAGATCGCCGGCCGCTCGGGGACCAACCTCGCCGGCTGGACGCTGGTGGGCTACGACGGCAGCACGCGCTCGACGTACAAGACGGTGACCCTGAGCGGCACGCTGGCGAACCAGTCGAATGGCTTCGGCACGCTGTCGTTCGCGTTCTCCGGCCTGCAGAACGGAGCTCCCGACGGCTTCGCGCTGGTCTCCCCCACGGGAGTCCTCGTGCAGTTCCTGAGCTACGAGGGCGCGTTCACGGCGGCCAACGGCCCCGCCGCCGGGCGGGCCTCCACCGCCATCCGGCAATCGGAGAACGGAACCGGGCCGACCAACGGCTCCATCCGCCTGACCGGCACCGGCTGCGGCTACGCCAGCTTCACGTGGGCGGCGCCCGCGACCGCCAGCCAGAACGCCATCAACCCCGGACAGGCCTTCTCGGTCGGCTGCCCGTGACTCCGGCGGCCGCGCCGCCTGTCATGTTTTTTTGACAGGCGGCCGGCTCAGGCCGGATCGCGCAGGCAGGCCAGCGACTCGGCCACGGTGGCGCGCACGGGCAGCACGCGGCCCACGCCGCCCGCCTCGAGGATGCGCGCCACGTGCGCGTTCGGCGTGCAGGCCGACAAGCGCAGGCGCTTGGCGGCGCGCACGAGGACGCGCAGTCCGGCGCTGCTGGCGTACTCGACGCCGGAGAGGTCGACCACGATGCGCGTGGCGCCCGCCCCCAGCGCGGCGTCGAAGGCCTCGTCGAGCCGCGGCGCCCACACGACATCGAGGCTCCCGGTCACCTCCCACACGAGGATCCCGGCCTCCACGCGCTCGAACAGCGCGAAGCCGGGCCTGCCGTCGCCGTCGGCGAAGAAGCCGCTGCGCGCCTCGAGGTCGAAGCGCGGCGAGTCGAAGTGGCGCCGGAAGCGGACCAGCGCGGCGCCCGCGACGGCCGCGGCGGAACCGCCAGCGGGCAGCTTCGCGACCAGCGCCTCGAGTTCGGCGAGGCTCGCCGTGGCGCGCGCCACATCCTCGGGCGTGGCGGTGGCGGCTTGGCGGCAATGCGCCTCGAGCCGTTCGATCTCGAGCTGCGCCTTGCGGGCGATGTCCATCGTGGCGCGCGGGCGGCCGGTCACCGCTCAGAGCGGGAACGCGCCGTCGCCCGGAGTGGCGTGGCCGAGGCGCTCGGCCACCTCGATGAACGCGTTGTACTGCTTGCGCAGGTGGCGCGGCACGTCGGCGTAGACGTCCTCGACCAGGGTCTTGAGCGCCATCTTGGGCGCCTGCTCCTGGCGGTGGATCTCCGCGTCGACCTGGGCTTCCAGCTCGGCCTGCACGGCGGCGCGGTGCTTCCTGTCGATCCACTTGGCGGCGACGAGGCGCTTCTCGAACAGGTCGATGGGGTCGCGACGACGCCACGCCGCGACTTCCTTCTCGTCGCGGTACTTGGTCGGGTCGTCCGACGAGCTGTGGCCCATCATGCGGTAGCTCCTCAGCACCAGCAGCGAGGGCTGGTGCTTCCGCGCCAGCTCGTGCGAGCGCCGCGCCGCGGCGACCACCGCGTCGACGTCGTTGCCGTCGACCTCGAAGCCGGGCATGCCGTAGGCCGCGGCCTTGTCGGCGTAGCTCTTCGCCGCCGTCTGGTTGCGGCTGCAGACCGAGATGGCCCAGCCGTTGTCGATGACGACGAAGTAGCACGGGACCTTCCACACGCCGGCGAAGTTGAGGCCCGAGTGGAAGCCGTTGCTCGAAGTCGAGCCGTCGCCGCCGTAGATCGCGTGCACCTCGTCGAGGCCGCGCCGCTTGGCGGCGTAGGCGGCGCCGACCCCGTGCACGATCTGGGTGCCGATGACCGACGACCAGCTGGGGTAGTTCGTCCCCTTGTGCTGGAAGTGGTTGCACATCTGGCGGCCCTTGGCCGTGTCGTTGCTGTTGCAGTACATCTGCGCGACGTAGTCGGCGAGCGGCATGCCGCGCATCACGGCGGCGCCGCCTTCGCGCAGGCCCGACCACAGCCAATCCCGCGGCCGCAGGGCCCAGGCCGAGCCGATGATGGAGGCCTCGAGGCCGGTGGCCGAGCCGGCGAAGCCGACGCGGCCCGCGCGCTGCAGCTTGAGCATGCGCTCGTCGAGCACGCGGATGGCGAGCATGTGGCGCAGCAGCGCCTTGCCCTCCTCCGCCTTCGACGAGCGCGCCGGAGCGGCGGCCTTGGCGGCCTTGGCCGCCTTCGGCGCGGGACGGGCCGCGGGCCTCGTCGCCGCGCGGCCGCCCTTCGTCTTCGAGGTCGCCTTCGCCATCCGGATCAGAGCGCGAGCAGGCCGGGGTTCTCGAGCAGGCGCTTGACGTGCACCAGGAAGCGCGCGCCGTCGGCGCCGTCGGCGAGACGGTGGTCGACGCTGCACGACAGGTTCATGTACTGGCGCACCTCGATCTTGTCGCCCTGCGGCGTCTCGACCACGCCCGGACGCTTGACGATGCGGTGCACGCCGAGGATGGCGACGTCGGGGAAGTTGATGATCGGCGTGGCCAGAGTGCCGCCGATGTTGCCGGCGTTGCTGATCGAGAACGTGCTGCCCTTGAGCTCGTCGGGCTTGACCTTGCCGGCGCGCGTGCGGTCGGCGAGGTCGGCGAGCTCGGCGGCGAGCTGCAGCACGCCCTTGGCCTGGACCTCCTTCACCACCGGGACGATCAGGCCCTGGTCGGTGTCCATGGCGATGCCGAGGTTCACGTAGCCGTAGCGCACGATCTCCTGCGCCGCCTCGTCGAGGTGCGCGTTGAGCTGCGGATGCTTGGCGAGGCCCAGCGCGACCGCCTTCATGATGAAGGGCATGAAGGTGACCTTGACGCCGACTTCGGCGCCCATGGCCTTGGCCTTCTCGCGCAGCGCGACCAGTTCGGTCACGTCTAGCTCCTCGACGACGGTGAAATGCGGCGCGGTGTACTTCGAACGCACCATCGCCTCGCTGATCTTCTTGCGCACGCCGCGGAACGGCACGCGCGTCTCGCGCTCGCCGGCGGCGAAGGAGACCGGAGCGGCGCTCGGGCGCGCGGGCGCGGCCGGAGCGGTGGCGGCGGCCGGAGCGGCGACGCTCCGCGGCGCGCCCGACGCCGCGTGGGCCTCGATGTCGGCGCGGCGCACGACGCCGTGGCGGCCCGAGCCGGTCACGGCGGCGAGGTCGATGCCGAGCTCGCGCGCCAGTCGACGCGCGCTGGGCACGGCCGGGATGCGCGCGTCGCTCGAGGCGGCTGCGGAGTGCGCGGGCGCGACGCCAGCCATGGCGGGCGCCGGCGCGGCGACCGTGGCCGGCGCCGGAGCAGCGTGCGCGGCGGCGGCCGGAGCGTGGTGCGCCACCTGCGCGGGCGCCGCTCCTCCGACCATGCGCAGCGTGAAGATCACGCTGCCTACCGGCACCGTCTGGCCCGCTTGCGCGCGCAGCTCGCCGATCGTGCCGGCGGCGGGCGACGGCACTTCGACGGTCGCCTTGTCCGTCATCACCTCGACGACCGCCTGGTGCTCCTTGACGGAGTCGCCCGCCTTGACGAGCCACTTGACGATCTCACCCTCGGCGATGCCCTCGCCGATGTCCGGCAGCTTGAAGTCGATCTTGGCCATGT
>JBEBCR010000320.1:0-4869 GCA_041157565.1 Planctomycetota bacterium
ACCTCGAGGAACATCAGGCGGCTCTTCGACCTTGGGTGCGGATCAAGTTGCGGGAGGGAGAGGGAGGCTGGGCTGGAACAGGCTCGGCGCGCGAGCCGAGGGAGGCGGCCTGCGGGCGGAGCGCGCGTGGTGGCGGAGGAGGCTCAGCGGCACTTCCGCCGTGCTGGATGGTCAGTGCATGCGCACTTCCACTGTGCTGGATGGTCAGTGCATGCGCACTTCCTCGCCGATCTTGTGCAGCTTCATGACGTTCGTGGTGCTCTTCATGGCGGCGGGGACGCCGGCGACGAAGACGATGGCGTCGCCGTATTGGGCCAGGCCGCGCACGACGAGCATCTCGGAGGCCATGTAGAGCATGTCCTCGAGGCTGCGTTCGCGGCGGAACAGCATCGGGCGCACGTGGGCCAGCACGCTCATGTGCTGGAGCGTCGCCGGGTGCGGAGTGAGGGCGATGACCTCGGCCGTGGGCCGGTAGCGCGAGATCAGGCGCACCGTGTTGCCGGTCTCGGTGAAGACGACGATCTGGCGGATCTTCAGCGCTTCCGCCGCCTGCACCGCCGCCAGCGCGGTGGCGTTGCTGAAGGTGGCCTCGGCCGCGCGGAACGCCGGCCGCGGGATGTCGCGGTAGCGTTGGCTCGTCTCGACGGCGCGCGCGATCTTCGCCATGGTCGCGACCGCCTCGATGGGGTACTGGCCCACGGCCGTCTCGGCCGACAGCATCACGGCGTCCGTGCCGTCGAGCACGGCGTTGGCCACGTCCGCGACCTCCGCGCGCGTCGGGCGCGACGAAGTGATCATCGACTCGAGCATCTCCGTGGCGGTGATGGTGAAGCGGCCGGCGCGCATCGAGGCCTGGATGATCGACTTCTGGATCAGGGGCAGCTGCTCGAGCTCCGCCTCCACGCCCAGATCCCCGCGCGCGACCATGATGCCGTCGGTCTCCGCCAGCAGCTCGTCGAGATTGTCGAGGGCCAGCTGGCGCTCGATCTTCGACACCATCAGGGCGCCGGGGCACAGGGCGCGCACCGTGCGGATCTCGGAGGCGCGCGCCACGAACGAGATGCCGACCATGTCGACCTGGGCTTGCCGGGCCAGCTCGAGGTTGGCGCGGTCCTCGTCGGTCGGCAGCTCGTAGCGCACGTTCGAGTCGGGGAAGTGCACGCCCTTCCTGTCGTTGACCACGCCGGCGCGCGTCACGTGCCCCACGATGCGGTCGGCGTGCACCTCGTCGGCCACCAGCTCGCATTGGCCGTCGGCCAAGAGGATGCGGTGCCCGGGCTCGACGCCCTCGCGCCAACCGGCGAAGTCGAACCAGACCTCGCCCTCCTTGGCCGGGCCCTTGCCCTCGAGGATCGTGTGCACGCTGCCCTTCTCGAGCTTGCGCGCGCCGCCCTCGAACTTGCCCATGCGCATCTTCGGGCCCTGGATGTCGATCAGGATGCCCACCGCGGCCTGGCGCAGCTCCGCCTCGCGGCGGATCTTCTGCACGCGCCGCAGGAAGTCCTCGGCCGAGCCGTGCGACAAGTTCAGGCGCGCCACGGACATGCCCGCCTCGATCAGCTCGCCGATGCGCTCCTCCGAGGCCGGGCCGATGGTGGCCACGATCTTCGTGTGGGCGCGCGCGGCTGACTCGCCGGTCCGCGCAGCGGCGATGGAACCGGAGGTCGAAGTGGTCGGAGTCATGCGGAGAACCACGCTAGCGAAGCGCGGAGCGGCTTGCGAGGGCGGGGCCGCGCCGCGCCGCGCCGGACGCGCAACCCCGCGCGCGGGACGGGGTTGCCCCGGCTCCGAGCGCGGCTGGCGCGAGACGGCCGTCGTCAACGCGCGCGGTCGAAGTTCGGCCCCAGCACCTTGACGCGCGCGTCGAGGCCCAGCGAACGGCGACGATCCCCGAACACGACCACCAGCCCGTCGCCGAAGGGCGCGATGCGCGGCGCCACGCGGTCGCCGACGAACAGCGTCTCCAGCTCGTTCAGGAGCCGCGCCGAGTCCGCGCCGTGCATGCCCTGCCCGTCGGCCTGCATGCGGCGCACGAGCGTCTGGTCGAGGCCCGACAAGTCGTCCTCCCACGCCACGGCGTAGCTGCCGTCGGCCAGGCGCACGACCTCAGGGAAGTCCTGCTCGTTGCCCAGGTGGCAGGGATGGAGGATCGGCCCCTTGGGCTTGCCCTCGCGATCGAAGAGCCGCACGCACACGTCGCGCAGGAGGTCGGCCGGATGCCCCGAGCACCACGCCAGCGCGAAGCCGCCGTCGGGCGCGGGCGCGAGCGAGGGATCCCAGTCGTTGCCGCGCCGCGAGGACTCGAAGCCGAACTGCGCGCCCTGCCGTTCGAGTCCAGCGCCGAACCAGCGCGCCTGGATGCGCCAACCGGCGTCCCGCGAAGCGCCTTCGTGGCTGGTCCAAGCCACGAGCACGCGGCCATCCGCCATCTGCGCCAGCGTCGCCTCCTGCGCGTGCGGACCAGCGTCGCTCGCCCGTTGCGCGACTCCGAGGCGGACGCCGCGCGCGTCGAGCTTGGCGACCCACGCGCCATCCTTGTCGTCGCGCTTGCCCAGCTCGCCGCGCGTCCACGCCACGGCCCAACCCGCCGTCTTCGCGCCGGCCTCGCGCCACGCGATGGCGAAGGGCGGAGATAGCGGTCCGCCCGCGCCGGACTCCTCGAGCAGCTTGGGCTCGTCGAGCGCGGAGCCGTCCGCGCCCAGCACCTGCACCCACAGCGCCGTGCGACCTTCATGCGTCTGGCGCCAGGCGCAAAGGGCCGATCCATCGGCGGCGACCGCCGCGTGCGGACGGTCGGATCCGCCGGGGAGGACGCGCGCCTCCGGCGCCCGCTCCTCGCCCGCGGCGGACTTGGCGCGCGGCGCCGGCCGCGGCAGCGGCATCTCGTCCCCCATCAAGCCCTCCGGCGTCACGCGGCGCGCGAAGACGCGACCGGCGCCAAGGCGGCGGTCGCCCCAGGTGGCCAAGGCCGTCTTGCCGTTCGAGGCGACCATCGGGTGGACCTGGTCGCTGCTGGCGACGTCGGTGTTCAAGCGCTTGGCGACGAGCGGCGCCATGGCGCCTTCGCTGGACACGTCGAACAAGCGTCCCCACGCGTCGGGATCGCCGGCGCGCCGGTCGGTCCAGCCGAACAGGATGCGGCGCCCGTCGGAGGCGAGGCGCGGGCCGCTCGGCTGCACCGCATCCGCCGGCAGGGGCTGCAGCACCTCGCCCACCGGCTCGCCCGAGCTCTTGAAGAAGTGCAGGGCGGGCGCGGTGGCCGCAGCGGCGCCAGCCTGCGCCGCCCCGCCGCGTCCCGGCGCGGGCGGCGTGGCCCCGCGGCCTTGGCCCGGACCGGCTTGCGGCGCGCCCGCGGCGGGAGCGCCACCGCGGCCCTGCGCCGCGACGAGCGGTTCGGCGCGCGGGCCGGACGCGAGGGCCAAGGGCGCGCGCGGCGCACCTGTCAAAAATCCTTGACGCTGGTCGGCGCGTCCGCGACCGCCGCCGCCGCGCCGGTCGGGGCGGGCGCGTTCGTCGGCGCCGCTGGTGGCCCCGGGCGCGGAGTCGACCAGCACGCACCACAGTCCTTGCGCCTGCACCAGGCCGAGCGCGACGCCGCGCGCCACGGACTGCTCGCGCACGACGCGCAGGCGCTCGTCGAACAGGCGCAGGACGGCCGCGTCGCCGTCCTGGGCGAGCAAGGCGAAGCCGCCCTCCGGACGCGCGCGCACCACGCGCGGAACGCCGGAGCCGAGGTCGTGCGCCTGCCACCGTCCTCCGAGACTTGCGCCACGCGCGCCGCGCGCCCCGTTCGGGCCGCGCCACGCCACGAGCACCGTCCCATCGACGCCCGGCGCGGCGGCGAGACCCGGCTCGACGGCGTCCTTGCCGATGTCGACCACCTCCGCCAACGGATCGCCGCGCTTGTTGCGCAGCGAATACTGCACGCGGTCCTGCCAGACCCACGCCAGCCCCATGTGCTCGGGATCGATGGCGAACACGAACGGACGGCGGCGGTCCATCCCGCCCGCGCGCAGTTCGGCCGGAGTCTGCGCGGGATCCGCCGCGAGGAACTCCAATGGCGATTGCCACGCGCCGTCCGGACCGAAGGCGCGCAACCACGGCGCGGAACCTCCGCCATGCACGCTGGTCCAGGCGATGGCGCCGCCGCCGTCGGCGTAGGCGAACACGCACGGGTCGATGCGGCGCGCCGTGTGCGGAGCGTACATGGGGCGCTCGGGTTCGCGCGGCGCAAGATCGGCGTCGTAGCGCGCCACGTAGATGCCAAGCAGCCCATCGCGCAAGTCGCGCCACGCGGCGACGAAACCGCCACCAGGCGCGCCGTCGAGCATCTGCAATTCCTGCGCGCAGCCGCCCACCGAGTCCTGGTGCAGCAGGGCGTCGGCCAAGCGCACATCGCCGACCGGCGGCGGCAGCCAGCCAAAAGTCCCCAACGGCGGTTCAAGGGGGTCTTGGGCCTTGAGCGGGGTCGAAGAGGGCCCAAGCAGGGTTGCGAGGGTCAGGAGGACCACGCGGGCGGGGTGGGTGTACATGTTCGGGTGTGGAGCTTGCCCCCAAACCCGCGGGCTTGGAAGTGGGACGCCCGAGTCTGAAGGGGGAATCCATCGCATCTTTACCGACTTTGCCCCCACGATTTGCGGGTCCGTGTTAAGCAGGAGTCAGAGGAACGAAGGGAGCCTGCACTCCGTCGATCTTCTGCCCACTCCCAACTCTGGATTCACACCATGCCTCCCCCGCCCGGCTCCACTCCCGCCGAGGCGCGGTTGCAACCGCACCCGCGCCAAGCCGCCTCCAGCGGTCTCGTGACCGGCGTGGTCGTCGCCTTTCTGGTGACCGCCCTGCTCGCCTACATCGCCCTCGTCTGACGAC
>JBEBCR010000321.1:0-3012 GCA_041157565.1 Planctomycetota bacterium
GGCAGGACCGGCGCGCCGCCGGGAATCGAAAGGCATCAGGGGCGCGGCCCGGCGATCCGATCTACGAGGTTGTCGAGGACCGTCCCCGCCGTCCGCGCCCGCCCCGTCACACACACGCCCACGCGGCGTCCCCGCCGCGCACCCGCCATGAAGCCGAGCCGTCCCACGCTCAACGAACTGGTCGCCGCGCACCAAGGCGCTCCCGACGAAGCCCTGTCGTGGACCGGCTCGTTCGCCGACTACCTCGCGCTGCTCGACTCCGATCCGCGCCCGGCTCGCAACGCGTGGCAGCGCATGGCCGACATGGTCGAGAGCCACGGCGTCGAGCGCCTGCCTTCGGGCCGCGCGCGCTGGCGCGTCTTCGACGATCCCTTCCACGGCGGCGAGGACGCGGTGCTGGGCCTCGAGGAGCCCTTGTGCGAGCTGGTGCGCGTGCTGCGCGCCGGCGCACGCGGACTCGGCCCCGAACGGCGCGTGATCCTGCTGCACGGGCCGGTGGGCAGCGCCAAGAGCACCATCGCGCGCATCCTCAAGCGCGGACTCGAGCACTACTCGCGCTGCGCGGCCGGCGCACTGTACACCTTCGACTGGCTGGTCGACGGCGCGGTCGTGCCCTCGCCGATGAACCAGGATCCGCTGCTCCTCCTGTCCGACGAGGCCCGTCGCGCGGTCGAGGAGCGCCTGACGCGCGCGTTGAAGGGCGAGTACAGGATCCGCATCGAGGGCGAGCTCGACCCGGTGTCGCGCCTGTGGCAGCAGGAGCTCCTGCGCCGCCACGGCGGGGATCGGGGACGGGTGCTCGAGCACGTGCGCGTGCGGCGCTTCGCGCTGTCGGAGAAGGACCGCGTGGGCATCGGCACCTTCCAGCCCAAGGACGAGAAGAACCAGGACTCGACCGAGCTGACGGGCGACATCAACTACCGGCGGATCGCCGAGTACGGCTCGGACTCGGATCCGCGCGCGTTCAACTTCGACGGCGAGTTCAACGTCGCCAACCGCGGCCTGCTCGAGTTCGTCGAGGTGCTCAAGCTCGACGTGGCCTTCCTCTACGACCTGCTCGGCGCCACGCAGGAGCACGTGGTCAAGCCGCGCAAGTTCGCGCAGGTCTCGATCGACGAGGTGATCATCGGGCACACCAACGAGCCGGAGTACAAGAAGCTGGTGGCCAACGACCTGATGGAGGCCTTCCGCGACCGCACGATCAAGATCGACGTGCCCTACAACCTGTCCCTGCGCGACGAGGCGGCCATCCACCGGCGGCGCTTCGTCGAGCGCGGCGTGCCCGGGCGCGTGCTGGCGCCGCACGCCATCGAGATGGCGGCCTTGTGGGCGGTGATGACGCGCCTCGAGGATCCGTCGCGCTCGGGCCTGTCGCTGGCGCAGAAGGCGCGCCTGTACGACGGCGGCGAACTGGCCGGTTGGACCGCCGAGGCGGTGGCGGAGCTGCGGGAGGCGCATCCGCGCGAGGGCATGTCGGGCATCGGGCCGCGCTACGTGCAGGACCGGATCGCCTCGGCCCTGTCGGGCGACGACGCGGTGGTGGGCGCGGAGGAGGTGCTGGACGAGATCGAGCGCGGCCTGCGCCACAACTCGCTCGTGTCCAACGAGGAGGTGCGCAAGCGCTGCCTGCAGCTGGTCGCGCTGGCGCGCTCCGAGCACGACGAGACGATCAAGCGCGAGGTGCAGGCGGCCGTGGCCTCGGATCCGGCCGAGGTGGAGGCGCTGTGCGCCAAGTACGTCGACAACCTCAAGGCCTGGGCGACGCGCGAGCGGGTGGTCGACGCGCGCGGCCGCGAGAGCGATCCCGACGAGCGCCTGATGCGGGCCATCGAGGAGAAGATGGAGATCCCCGAGGCGCGCAAGGCCGACTTCCGCCACGAGTTCCTGGCCTTCGTCGCGGCCGTGCAGGCCGACGGCGGGGTGTTCCTGTGGCGCGACAACGCGCGCCTGGTGCGCGCGCTGGAGGCCAAGGTCTTCGAGGACCGGCGCGACTGCATCCAGCTGACGAGCCTCGTGTCGACAGTGGTCGATCCCGACGCGCTGCACAAGATCGCCGTGATCCGCGACAGGCTCGTGCGCGACTTCCACTACGATCCGAGGAGCGCCGAGCGCGTGCTGCGGCGCGTGGCCGGCCTGCACGCGCGCGGCGACGACAAGCCGCTGGTCGAGGCGGCATGAGCCTGTCGCGCATCGGGGAGGACCGCGCGCGCTTCAAGGACATCGTGCGCGGCCGGCTGCGCGGCGACCTGCGGCGCTACCTGACGAGCTCCGAGCTCTTCGGCCGGCGCGGGGACCACGCCGTGTCCATCCCGATCCCGCAGATCGAGCTGCCGCGGCTGCGCCACGGCGACGGCCAGGGCGGGGAGCGCGCCGGCGGCGGAGGGGGCGAGGGCGAGCCGGGCGAGGGCGGCGAGCGGCGAGCGGGCAAGGGCGGCGGCGAGGCCGGCGACGGCGCCGGCGAGCACGTGCTCGAGGTCGACGTGGAACTGGAGGAGCTGGCCGAGCTGCTGGGGCGCGAGCTCGGGCTGCCGCGCATCGAACCGCGCGGCGATCGCGCGCTGCGCGCCAGCGCGGGCCGCTGGAGCGGCCTCGTGGAGCAGGGTCCGCGCTCGCTGCGGCACTTCAAGCGCACCTGGCGCAACGCGCTCGAGCGCGCCGTGGCCTCGGGCGCCTTCGACCCCGCGGCGCCGCTGGTGCTGCCCGAGCCGGCCGACGAGCGCTTCCGCCGCCGGAAGGAGGTCGACGAGCCGCAGGCCGCGGCGGTCGTCTTCCACGTGATGGACGTGTCGGGCTCGATGGGCCGCGAGCAGAAGGAGATCGTGCGCGTCAAGGCGTTCTGGATCGACACCTGGCTGCGCAGCCAGTACGAGCAGCTCGAGGTCGTCTACATCGTCCACGACGCCGTGGCCAAGGTCGTCGACCAGCACAGCTTCTTCCACCTGCGCGAGTCCGGCGGCACCAAGATCAGCTCGGCCTACGAGCTGCTGCTCGAGGAGCTGCAGGCGCGCTGGC
>JBEBCR010000322.1:0-3293 GCA_041157565.1 Planctomycetota bacterium
GGCCCCGCGGCGCGGCCGCCACGCGAGCGGCGCGGAGCGCGTCAAGCGCTCTGGACGCGTGCCCCGCGGCCGCGCGCTCGCTACCTTTGGGCCGCCATGGAATCGGCTCGCCAAGACGACAACCTCCACAAGAAAGTGCTCGTCGGCCTGCTCGTCGGCGCGCTGCTGGGCCTGTTCGGCAACTGGCTGGGCGCGCGCGACGAGGACGCCAAGTCCGTCGTGCGCTTCCTCGCCGACGGCGTCGCCCACCCCGTCGGGCAGGTGTTCCTGCGCCTGCTGTTCCTCGTCGTCGTGCCGCTCGTGTTCGCCTCGCTGGCGACCGGCGTCGCGTCGCTGGGCGACTTCGGCAAGGTCGGCCGCATCGGCGCGCGCACGGCGGCCTTCTTCCTCCTGACCACCTCCTTCAGCGCCGTGCTGGGCCTGTTCCTGATGAACAGCCTGCGTCCGGGCGAGGGCTTCGATCCGGCCGTGCGGGCCGAGCTCCTGTCCTCGTTCGGCGGCGACGCCGCCAAGCTGCAGGCCGCCGCCGCGGCGAACGAGACGAAGACCACGCTCGAGGCCGCCAACAAGTGGCTCGACATGTTCCTGCCGCGCAACGTGCTGGGCGCGGTCAGCCGCATGGAGATGCTGCCGCTGGTCGTGTTCGCGCTGCTCTTCGGCGCGTTCCTCATGCGCGTGCGCGAGGAGCGCCGCGGCCAGATGGTGGGTTGGCTGGAGACCGTCTCCGAGGTGATGGTCGCCATCGTGGGCTTCGCCATGAAGCTCGCGCCCTTCGCCGTGGCCTGCCTGGTCTACGCGGTCGTGGCCAAGTTCGGCGCGGACCTGCTGGCGAAGCTCGCCGCCTACGTCGGCATCATCCTCGGCGCCTACTTGCTGCAGCTGTTCGTGTTCTATCCGCTGCTCTTGGCGCTCATGGCGCGACGCTCGCCGGTCGAGTTCCTGCGCGGCGCCATCCCCGTGATGGTCACGGCGTTCTCGACCTCGAGCAGCAACGCCACGCTGCCCACGTCGTTGCGCGTCGCCAAGGAGCGCCTCGGCGTGCGGCCTTCGGTGGCGGGCTTCGTGCTGCCGCTCGGCGCCACGCTCAACATGAACGGCACGGCGCTCTTCGAAGGCGCGCTGGTCCTCTTCATCGCGCAGGTCTTCGGCGTCGAGCTGACCCTCGGCCAGCAAGGCATCCTCGTCCTCATGTGCGTCGTCACGGCGGTCGGGGCCGCGGGCGTGCCGGGCGGGTCGCTGCCCTTGCTCGTCGCCGTGCTGGCGCAGGTCGGCTTGCCGCCCGACGGCATCGCCATCGTGCTGGGCGTGGACCGCATCCTCGACATGGGCCGCACGGTCGTGAACGTGACGGGCGACCTGGCCTGCGCGGCCTGGATCGAGTCCAAGGAAGGCCCGGCCGCGCGATGAAGTCGCGCCGCCCGTCCCGGAGGCACCCGGAGGCGGACGGCGCGATCTGGGAACGGAACCCGCCGGCAAGGCTGGCGGGCTCCGCGTCCGCGAGTCGACTCAGGTCGGCACGACCATGGCGTTGGTCGGGCAACCGACCAGCGCGTCGCGCGACACCGAGCCGTGCCACAACCGCGCGAGTCCGCGACGGTGGTGCGTGCCGAGCAGCACGAGGCCGGCCCTCTCCTCGGTCGCGATCTGCGCGAGGTGCTCGGCCGGCTTGCCGAAGCCGGGCACGAGCCGCAGCCTGGCCTCGTCCTCGGCGATGCCGCGCTCGACGAGGCGCCGCCGCAGGCCGGCCTCGATGTCCTTCTCCAGCGCGGCGCGCGTCTTGAGGTCGCCCGTGGCGCCGAGGCCGGCGCCTTCGCCGTGCTCGGGCGGCCACCACACGTGGGCCACGACCAGCTCGATCTCCGCCTTGCGGCGCAGCTCGATGGCGTGGCGCAACGCGGCGTCCGACGCCGCGTCCGCCTCCAGCGCCACCATGACCTTGAGCGGCTCGCCGTCGGCCCAGGCCTCGAGCGGCGCGGGATCGCGCAGCACGAGCACGGGCAGCTCGGCCTTCTGCGAGACGCGGTCGGCCGTGCTGCCGAGGCGCCACGCGGCGATGCCGCGATGGCCGGTCGCCCCCACCGCGATGCACGAAGCCTTGAGCTCGCGCGCGCGCTCGACCAGCTGGTCGTCGGGATGGCCCGACAGGATCTCGGCGCGCGCGCGCGTCCCGCCGTGCGACAACTCCTGCGCCATCAGGGCCGCGCGCACCTGCGCGTGCTCGCGCTGCGCCTCGTACCACTGGCCCACCGCGATGGGCGCCTCGGCCGCCGCGGCCCAGGCGATGTCGGGGATGTCGACCGAGTGGGCGCAGACCACGTCCTCGCCCAACTTGCGGGCCCAGGCGCCCGCGCCGCGCATGGCGGCCGTGGCCGCCGCCGAGAAGTCCGTGCCGAACAGGATGGTCATCGCACCCGCCTTCCGGGGGGCGCGATTGGCTCACGCCCCCTGCTCGTCCTCCGCGACCACCTTCGCCCGGACGATCGAGGCGATGGTGGCGAGCGCCAGGATCCCCGCCACGACTCCCAGCGCCGCGCCGATCGGGATCTTGTGCTCCTCCGGCAACAGCATCTTGATTCCGACGAAGACGAGAATCAGCGAAAGTCCGTACTTCAGGTAGTGCAGATAGCGCAGGAGCCCGCCGACGGCGAAGAACAGCGAGCGCAGGCCGAGGATGGCGAAGATGTTGCTCGTGTAGACGACGAACAGGTTCTGCGAGATGCCCAGCGCGGCGGGCACCGAGTCGAGCGCGAACAGGATGTCCGTGGTCTCGATGACCATCAGGCACAAGAACAGCGGCGTCGCCGCCTTGCGCCCGTTCTCCACCGTGAAGAAGCGCTCGCCGTCGAAGCGCGTCGTCACCGGCACGAAGCGCCGCACGAGCTTGAGCACGGGGTTGCGGCCCGGGTCGACCTCGTCGTCCTCCTTCTGGAACATGAGCTTGAGGCCGGTCAGCACGAGGAGCCCGCCCAGCACCCAGATCAGCCAGTGGAAGCGCTCCAGCGCCTCGACGCCGATCCACAGGAACAAGCCGCGCATCAAGGCGGCGCCGATGATGCCCCAGAACAGGACGCGGTGGCGCGACCGCGGCGGGATGCCGAAGTAGCCGAACACCACGAGGAAGACGAAGATGTTGTCGACCGAGAGCGCGTACTCGGTCAGCCAGCACGTCAGGAACTCGAAGCTCGGCAGGTGGTCCGTCTTGCCGGGGTGCTCCGCGAGGAAGCGCGGATCGACGTGCCACCACACGAAGGCGTTGAAGCACAGCGCCAGCACGACCCACACGCCGGTCCAGG
>JBEBCR010000323.1:0-5586 GCA_041157565.1 Planctomycetota bacterium
ATGCGTGGCCAACGAGCGCGGCGTGGCGCTCGAGGAGCTGGCGCGCTCCTCCACGAGCGCCGCCTGCGCGCTCTTCGGGCTGGAATGAGCGCGGGGCGCCGCTCGCGCGACGCCCCGCCGATCGAGCTGGCGCGACGGCCCCACAGGGCGCGTCCGCGCGCTCGAGCAGGATCACTGGACGGCCGTCCAGACCTGGCTGTCGCCACCCACGTTGGTGCCGATGCGCAGGCCGCTCGACATGTCGCCGGCGGTCTGGAAGCACGCGTCGAAGGCCGGCGTGCTGGTCGTGCCGGTGTAGGGCGTCGCGCCGCGGTTCTGGGCCTGCAGCAGGTCGCCTTCCTGGTTGATGAAGAAGCAGCGGTTGCCCGTGCCCTCGACGTCCATGGGCCAGGCGTAGCAGGCCCACATGATCTCGCAGTTGTCGGGGTTCGGGAAGGTCGCGCCCGTGCCGCCGTTGGCGGCTTCCTCGACGCCCGGGACGAGGCCGCCGGCCGTGTCGCCCGGCAGCCACATCTGGAAGTAGTAGCCCGAGCGGCTGACGAGGCCGTTCGCGTCGACGTTGCCGAAGGCCGAGGCCAAGACGGCCGGGCTCAGTTCGTCGGTGCCCACGACGCCCGCGGCGGGCGCGCCGGCGTTGCTCGTGCGCATCGGCACGGTGCCCGCCATCTCGGCGAAGTAGCCGTACTCGCCGCCGCCGTCGGCGTCGGAGTCGATGGCGCCGGAGCTCTGCAGGGTGGCCTGCGAGGAGCTGATGGAGCGCAGCGTCGAGATGGCCGCCGCTTCGTTGGCGGACAGGCGCGCGCTCATGAGCTTGGGAATGGCGATCGAGGCGATGATGGCGATGATGGCCACCACGATCATCAGCTCGATCAGCGTGAAGCCCGAGTTCTTGCGATTGCGGATCATGTGCTTGTTCGTCCCTGGTCTCTGCCGGCCCGAGCCGGCCCGTCTTGGGCCTGCTGCCGCGGGCCCCTCCCTGTTCCCTCGCGCGAGCCTCCAGGTCCGCGCGGCGTGCCTCCGGCGCCGCGGCGGCGCCGCGGCAAGCCCGGAGGCCCGCAGGACCCTGTTCGGCAGGTCCCCGGGCCCCCCTTGAGCGGAAATCCCTTCGTCCCTACTTCGAGCCGAGCTTGGAGACCATGTCCAGGATGGGCAGGAACACCGCCAGGACCACGCCGCCCACGATCACGCCCATGACGGTGATCAGGATCGGCTCGATCAGGCTGGTGAGCGCCTTGACCGAGGCGCGCACCTGCTGGTCGTAGAACTCGGCGATCTTCTCCAGCAGCGAGTCGAGGCTGCCGGTGCGCTCGCCGATGGCGATCATGCGCACGACCATCGGCGGGAACACGCTCGAGCGCGACAGCGGATCGGACAGGAGGTTGCCCGAGCGCACGCTCTCGCGGCTGTCGAGCACGGCCTTCTCCACGGTGCTGTTGCCCGAGGTGGCGGCGACGATGTCGAGGGTCGCCATGATCGGCACGCCCGAGCGCACGAGCGTGGCGAAGGTCTTCGAGAAGCGCGCCAGCGCGAGCTTCGACAGGAGCGGCCCGAAGACCGGCGCCTTGAGCACGAACGCGTCCCAGGCGCGCGTGCCCTGCCTGGTGCGCTTCCAGCCGACGAAGCCGGCGACGAGCAGCGCGCCGGCGCCGAACCACAAGGCCCAGTTGTCGCGCAGCGACTCCGACACGCCGAGCACGAAGGTCGTGACCGCCGGCAGCTCCTCGTCCCACGAGTCGTACATCTGGCGGAAGCCGGGCACGATGAAGAGCATCAGGAACAGCGTGATGCCGACCACGAGGCACAGCGAGATGGCGGGGTACGCCATGGCCGACTTGATCTCGCGCTGCAGCTGCTGGCTCTCCTCCTGGTACTGCGCGAGGCGGTCGAGGATCACGTCCATCTGGCCCGAGACCTCGCCGGCGCGCACCATCGAGATGTAGAGGTGGTCGAAGGCCTTTGGACAGCGCTCCATCGCCGCCGACAGGTCGTTGCCGGCGCGCACCTCGGCCACCAGCGTCTCGCAGGTGGCCTTCATGCCCGGCGTCTGGGCCTGCTCGGCCAGCACCTCGAGCGACTCGAGCAGCGCCAGGCCCGAGGCCACCATGGTCGACAGCTGGCGCGTGAAGATCACGAGCTCGGCCGACGTGGCCGAGGCCTTGGGCTTGAACAGCTGGAAGCGCGAGCCCGCGCCGCGGCGCGCGAACGCGCCCGCCTCGTCGAGCTTGAGCACGACCAGGTTCTTCCGGCGCAGCTCCGCCACGGCGCCGCCGCGGTCGAGCGCGTCGATCGTCCCCTCCACCGTGCGGCCGCCGGGGTCCTTGGCCGCGTACTTCCAGGTAGCCATTCCGTGTCCCTCCCTCAGTCGTCCAACGTCGTGTTCAGCACTTCGGCGAGCGACGTGCGCCCGCGCGCGGCGTTCAGGAGCCCCACGCGCCTCAAGGTCAGCATTCCGCCCTTGACCGCCTGCTTCTTGATGTCGTGCACGTTCGCGCCCTCGACGATCATGCGCCGCACAGCCTCGTCGAGCAGCAGCGTCTCGAGGATGGCGAAGCGGCCCTTGTAGCCGCCGGTGCAGCGGCCGCAGCCCTTCTCGTCGGGCTGCCACAGCTCGATCGCGGAAAGCTCCTCGGGCAGGTAGCCGACGCGCAGGAGCTCCTTCTCGGGCAGCGCCAGCGGCTTCCGGCAGCCTTCGCACAGCTTGCGCGCGAGGCGCTGCGCGCCGATCATCAGGAGCGAGCTCGACACCATGAAGGGGTCGATGCCCATGTCGACGAGGCGCGTGATCGTGCTGGCGGCGTCGTTCGTGTGCAGCGTCGACAGCACGAGGTGGCCGGTGAGCGCGGCCTTGACCGCGATGTCGGCCGTCTCCTTGTCGCGGATCTCGCCGACGAGGATCACGTCGGGGTCCTGGCGCAGGATCGAGCGCAGCGCGCCGGCGAAGGTCAGTCCGCGCTTGGGGTTGACCGGCACCTGGTTGATGCCGTCCATCCGGTACTCGACCGGGTCCTCGACGGTGGTGACGTTGATGTCCGGGGTCGCCACCTCCTGCAGGCAGGAGTACAGCGTGGTCGACTTGCCCGAGCCGGTGGGCCCCGTGACGAGCATCATCCCGTAGGGCGCGTTGATCGTGGTCCTGATGTGCTCCAGGGAGCGCGGCTCGTAGCCCATCGTCTCGAGCTTCAGCGCCAGGTTGCCGCCGTCGAGGATGCGCATGACCGCCTTCTCGCCGCCCACGACGGGCAGGATCGAGAGGCGCAAGTCGATGTTGCGGCCCTCCCAGCGCACCTGGAACTTGCCGTCCTGCGGCTGGAAGCGCTCGGCGATGTCGAGCTGCGCCATGATCTTCAGGCGCGACACCACCGCGGAGAGGATCGAGCGCGGTGGCGCCATGATCTGGCGCATGGCGCCGTCGATCCGGATGCGCACGCGCACGCACTTGTCGCCGGGCTCGACGTGGATGTCGCTGGCGCGGCCCTTGAGCGCCGTCTGCAGGATGACGTTGACGAGCTTCACCGCCGGCGCGTCGTCGCCCGAGCCGGCGCCGGCCGCGATGTCGTCGGGCTGGTCCTCGACGGCCACCTCGACGCCGTCGGCCGCCCCGCCCACCTCGCCCAGCAGGCTCTCCACCTGCTTGGCGCCGGTCTGGTAGGCGCGCTCGAGCGCGGCCTTGATGGCGAAGGGATGCGACAGCACGTGGCGCACCTGGCACTTGCAGCGCCGCTTGAGCTCGTCGAGCAGCAGCACGTCGAACGGATCGCCGATGGCGACCGTCAGCACCTCGCCGTTCTTCGAGATGGGCAGCACGCCGTACTCGAGGCAGCTCTCCTGCGGCAGCGCCTCCAGCGCCGCCTTGTCCGGCGCCACGCGCGACAAGTCGACGGGCGGCACGGAGGAGGAGCGTCCGAGCGCCTCGAGCAGCACCGGCTCCTGCACGCGACCGCGCTCGACGAGCACCTCGAGCGGCGAGGCGTCGCCGCCCTTGGCCGACGCCCAGTCGGCCTCGGCCACCACGCCGGCGTCGACGAGGACGCGGCGGATCCTGCCCGAGACGCGCCCGACCATCAGGCCGCCCCCCGCGCCAGCGTGCGCAGCTCGGACGGGTCGGAGACGTAGGTCTCGGCCACGGACAGGGACACCTTGCCGGCGCGCACCAGCTCGGCCAGGGACGCGCTCATCGTGCGCATGCCGAGTCGCCCGCCCGTCTGCAGGTGGGAGTAGATCTGGTGGCCCTTGCCGTCGCGCACCAGCGCGCGGATGCCGGGCGTCGCCAGCATCACCTCGGCGGCGAGCGAACGGCCGCGTCCGACCTGGTTCGGCAGCAGCTGCTGGCAGAAGACCGCCTCCAGCGTGAACGACAACTGCGTGCGCACCTGCGCCTGCTGGCTGGCGGGGAACACGTCGATGATGCGGTTGATCGTCTGCACCGCGTCGGAGGTGTGCAGCGTGCCGAAGGTCAGGTGGCCGGTCTCGGCCAGGGTCAGCGCCGCCTCGATGGTCTCGTGGTCGCGCAGCTCGCCGACCAGGACGTAGTCGGGGTCCTGGCGCAGCACGCTCTTCAAGGCGCGCGCGAAGCCCTGCGTGTCCGAACCCACCTCGCGCTGCGTGACGACGCAGTTCTTGTGCCGGTGCGAGAACTCGACCGGATCCTCGATGGTGACGATGTGGCCCGCCTGCGTGCGGTTGATGTGGTCGATCATCGACGCGAGCGTGGTCGACTTGCCCGAGCCCGTGGCGCCGGTGACCAGCACCAGTCCCGAGTTGAGGCCGCAGATGCGCTCGCACACGCCGCGCGGCAGGCCGAGGTCCTCGAAGCCCGGGACGCGCGTGGGGATGGCGCGCAGCACGCAAGCCACCGCGCCCTGCTGGTGGAAGACGTTGGCGCGGAAGCGCCCCTGCCCCTCGAGCGCGAAGCTGCAGTCGAGCTCGAGCTCGCGGTCGAGGCGCGCGATCTGCTCCGAGTTCAGCACGCTCGTGGCGAGGCGCCGCGCGTCCTCCGCCGAAAGCGGCGCGTGCTCGACGGGCACGAGCACGCCATCGATGCGCAGGCGCGGCGGGCTGCCGACCGAGATGTGCAGGTCCGAGCCGCGCTGCTGGTTGAGCAGCGCGAGCAGTTGTTCCATGGTGATCATCGGCGAATGCGGTCTCCCGGCGCGTTATCGGCAGCCGGGAGGCGCGAACTGCACGCGCGAGGCCGGATGGAAGGAACTTCCACGCCCGACGCGGGACGACGGGCCGAAAAGCGGGCGCGGGCCGCCCCTCGTCGGGACGACCCGCGCGGGCGGCCTCGCAGGCCGCCTCCGGCGTGCTGGAGGGCGGAACCCTCCGCGCGCCTCAGTCCTTCATGACCACGATCTCGACGCGGCGGTTCTTGGCCTTGCCGGCGTCCTTGTCGTTGCCCGCGACCGGGTCGTACTGGCCGTGGCCGGCGACGACGCACTTCTGGTCGGCGATCTCGCACTCGGACACGAGGAACTCGAGCACCGCCATGGCGCGCATCACGGACAGCTCGCGGTTGCTCGTGAACTTCGACTTCTTGATCGGATCGGCGTCGGTGTGGCCTTCGATGGAGTACTTCATCGAGGGGTA
>JBEBCR010000324.1:0-3499 GCA_041157565.1 Planctomycetota bacterium
CTAGGCGCGGCGCGCGCCTCGCGGACTCACTTGGCCTCGTTCTGGGCCTTGACCTTCTTGACCATCGCTTCCGGATCCTTCCAGAAGCCCTTTTCGCAGCCGCCGCAGCACAGGCGCACGAGGGTCGTGCCGTACAGCACGTCCTTGCCGGCATCGACGATCTCCTCGCCGGAGACCGGGCACTTGGCCTTGTAGCCCTTCTTCTGGGCTTCGATGTAGGCGGCGTTGACCTTCTGCAGCGACGCGGCCGAGTCCTTCTGGACCTTGGCGGCGCAGTCGCCGCAGCACGTGCGCACGAGGCGCATGCCGACGACCACGTCCTTGGCCTTGTCGCCGAGCTTGTTGCCGGAGATGGGGCAGGTATCCAGCGGGTAGGAGGCCTTCTGCGCCGCGACCACGCCTTCGTCGAGCTTCTTGAAGATGGCGTCCTTGTCCTTGTCGATCGCCTTGGTGCAGCCCTTGCAGCAGATGCGCACGAGGCGGCCGTCGACGACCAGGTCCATGGGCTTGCCCATCGAGCCGAGCTTCTCGCCGGACACGGCGCACGTGTCGAACGGGTAGGTCGGGGTCTGCGCGCGGATGATGGCGAGGTCCGCCTCGGAGGGCTTGGCCTCCTCCTTCTTCTGTTCGGCCTTCGGGGCCGGCTTGTCCTCGGCGCCGCTGGCGGCTTGGACGGTGACGAACGACAGGGCCGCGACGACGGCGGCGGCGAGGGCGAGCTTGATCTTCATGGCGGTTCCTTCGAGGTGTGGGCGCTTGCTTTTGGGCGCGTGGCGCGATGGTAGCGATTTCAGGCCCGCGTCTCCCGAGTCGGGCAGGGCGTAGAATCAGGCCTCGGTAAATCCGTGCAAGCCAAGGACCAACACAAGGCCCCCGGAGCCGTGGATGCGGCTTCCAAGGTCCATCCGCGGCTCGCCCGGCGCCCCCTGCGCGTCGCCTGGCGCGCGAGCGCCTCCTTGGCGGCCACCTGCGGGCTGTTCTCGACGTGGGCCGTGGGCCTCCTGCCGGTCTGTTGGCACCCGCGCCTGCGCGCCGCGTGGCGCCGCGCCATCTTCCGCGCCTGGGGCCGCGCCTTGTGCTCCCTGTGCGGCGTGCGCCTGGTCGTGGTCGGGCGCCCTCCGGACGAGGGCGCGTTCCTCGTGTGCAACCACCTGTCCTTCGTCGACATCTGGGTGCTGGCGGCGACGACGGGCGGCCGCTTCGTCTCGATGGCCGAGGTGGCGAGTTGGCCGCTGATCGGCTTCATGGCGCGCAGCATCGGCACGATCTTCATTCGCCGCGAGCGGCGCCGCGACATCCCCGAGGTCAACCGCCAGATCGCGCGCGCGCTCGAAAGCGGCGACACGGTGCTCGTGTTCCCCGAGGGCGGCAACAGCCAAGGCGAGTCGGTGCGGCCGTTCAAGCCATCGTTGCTCGAACCCGTCGCCGCCAACGGGCACGCGGTGGCGTGGGCCACCTTGCGCTACGACACGCACGATCCCGACGTGCCGGCGTCGTGGGCGGTGTGCTGGGTGCAGAGCGCCTTCGCGGCGCAGCTCGCGCGGTTGTTGTCGCTGCCTGCGGTCGAGGCGCGCATCGTGTTCGGCTCGGGCCGCGAGCACGATGGCGACCGCAAGCAACTCGCCGCGCGCCTCGAGCGGCACGTGGCCGCCGCGTTCGCGCCCATGGCTCCGCCGCCCGAAGGTTGGCGCGAGGCTCCGCTCGTCCACGGGCTCGCGCGCCGGGACGATTCCGCCTGACGCGTGGCGGCGCGCGGCGTGCAACTGGCGCCGCTGGTCCCGCGATCCCCGCCGCGCGCGCCAATCCGAGAGGGCGCCCGGTCTGGCGGCTCGGCGGGAAAATCGCGATTTCGCGGTGAGTTCGAGCCTCGCCGGCGCTCTTGGATCCCACGCGCGCCGGACAAGGCTCGCGCAAGCCAAGAGCCCCAAGCCCAAGGAGAGTCCCCGCCATGATCATCGTCCGCTACACCGCCGGCATCCGCCCGATCAACAGCCGCGCCCGTCGCGCCCGTCGCGCGCGCGCCGCCGCCAAGGTGGCCGTCGCGAAGGTCGTCGTCGCGACGGCCACGATCGCCACGAATGGAGTCCCGGCCCGCATCGCGGCCCAAGGCACAGGCCCGCTCTCGTCGTCGACGGGGGCGGGCCGTCTCGTGCAGTGCGCGTTCCTCGCGCAAGCACCACGCATCCAGCTCGCAGCCTGATGAAGGCTGGGGCTCGGCGACGGTGGGGGCCGTCGCCGGCGAAGACCGCCGTGCACCTAGTGTGCGCGGCGGTCTCGTGCTTGCCGGGAGGGGGATTGGCGGCGCATGGTCGGCCGCTTGGGGGCGGCACGAGTTTCGTGCTTTTCCGATGAAAAACCCCACCGACGGTCGTTTGACCCGGTGCAGGCGCACGACAGGCGCCCGCCGCCCGCGACCGATCCCGAGGCCGGAGCCGCAAGTCCAAGGGGAAGAGACCAAGACCATGAAGATCGCCACCATCACGACCACGTTCATCCTGATCGCCACGGCGATCCTGGCCACGGCCGCCCGCGCCCAGACCACGCCGACGGAGATCGGCACCATCGGCGGCGTCAAGACGATCGGCACGGTCGGCACGCGCACGATCACCGGCGGCGGCAGCGTCGCCGTGGCGGAGAGCCTGCAGGAACTGCGCGAGATCCACGCCGCCTTGCAGGAGGCCGTCAAGGAACTGAACCGCCACGCCCGCGCCAAGGACATCCCGCGCGAGAAGTTCGAGAAGATGAAGGCCCTGCTGGTCGCCCGCGCCCGCGCGGCGGCGGAAGCGGCGACGGTGGGTGGCCCCGGCATCCAGGCGATGCTGCCGCCGACCGGCTGGACTGCGGAGTTCTACCGCGCGCTGACGCGCCTCGAAGCCGAGGCGAAGAAGGACAAGCTGACTCGCGAGGAGTTCGAAGTGCTCAAGAAGCAGCTCCTCTTGCGACTGGCCGAAGCGCAGCCGATGTGAGGCTCGCGCTGATCGGGCTCGACGAGCAGGCCGGACGCCGCAAGACGCGGCGTCCGGCTCGATTCGTGCTTGCGGCCTTCGGCCGCTCGAACTTCGGCAGGCACCAAGCAAGGCGGCTCGCCGATGGGTTCGCGTGGTTTCGGGGGGGCCGGCCGCCTGGGCGGAAACGCAACACGACGGTGGACGCTGCGCGCACCTCGGGCGCTCGAGTCCTCCCGCTTCGGATTCCCTGCCTTGGCTCGACGGTCCGGTTGTCCCGTTCGCAGAGGGTCGGCGGAGCCTCCTCGCGGAAAATCCCGCCGAAGGCGAGAACGGACGCCCACGCGCGTTTGGCTGGGAGGAAGGAGAAGTCCTTCCTCCACCGGCTCGCGGACCGATTCGGGTCCCTCGCCCGGCGGAGACCACCACCACGCCCACGCCCGCCAAGGGAACAGCGCCATGAAGCTCCAAGCCCGACTGCCCTTCGTCTTCCTCGCCCTCGTCGCCTTCTTCGCCACCAAGGCCGCGGCTCAAGCCGGACTCTCGACCATGGA
>JBEBCR010000325.1:0-2553 GCA_041157565.1 Planctomycetota bacterium
CGACGCCGCCGGCGAGGAAGACGCCAAGATCGATCCCGCGCTCGAGCAGCAGAAGATCCGCACGCTCTACAACCTGCCGCGGACCTTCTACTACCACTCGCAGATCTTCCCCAAGGACGACTTCAAGAAGACCGAGCTGATCGACAAGGCCATCGAGGGCTTCAACGCCTTCGGCCTCGACTACTCGGACCTCTTGTGGGCCTACGAGGGCCTGATCTTCCTGGGCTTGTGCGAGAAGGACAAGGGCAACCAAGAAGAGGCCCTGGGCGCCTTCGACGACGCGATCCGCATGCGCGAGCAGTTCATGCAGGACGCGAAGGGCTACTACCAGATCGGCCCCTCGGAGGGCGACCTCGTCGCCGCCGCCGTGCTGCAGAAGATCATCGCGCAGCGCGACTTCAAGGACTACGCCGGCGCCGCCGCGACGATGAAGGACTTCGTCGACACGATCCCCGGCGCGTACGAGACGCGCTCGGGACTGGCGTGCCTCGCCGCGCTGGCCGAGGCGCACGTCGCCGCGGGCGACGTCAAGTCCGCCGGCGACGCGGCCGACAAGCTGGTCGAGCTCGACCCGCGGGGGCCGTGGGGCGCCAAGGGCCGCGAGCTGCAGGGCAAGATGCTCGGCGGCGGCGGCGCGTCCATGGACGCCGAGAAGGTGCTGTCCATCGCGCGCACGTACCTCGACCGCGGCGACGACGCGCGGGCGCTCGAGATCGCGGCGCAGGCCGTGTCCGCGCTGCGCGGCCATCCGAAGGAGGCGCAGCTGGGCGTCGACGCCTGGCTCTTCATCGGCGCCATCCACAAGAAGAACGGCGCGCTGCAGGAGGCCTCGATCGCCTTCGACGCGGCGGGAGAGCGCTACGGCGCCGAGCCCAAGTGCGCGGAGGCCGTGTTCCAGGCGATGGACTGCTATCGCCTGCTGAACAAGGCCAGCAAGCGCAAGTTCTACACCGACCGCCTGGAGCAGCGCCGCTCGACGCTGGCCAGCAAGTACGCCACGCACCCGCGCGCCGCCAGCGCGCAGCTCGCCGAGGCGCAGGGCATGCAGGACGACGGCCAGTACGCCGAGGCCGCGGCCGAGTACGCCAAGATCCCGGCGACCTCGCAGGTCTACCTCGACGCCACCGTGGCGGGCGGTCAGTGCCACCTGCTGCGCGGACGCGACCTGGCCAAGGGCGGCAAGGCCCCCGAGGCGAAGCTCGCCTACGGCACGGCGGAGGACCTGTTCAAGAAGGCGCGCGCCGAGGCCGAGGTGCAGCGCGGCAAGACGCTGAACCTCGACGACAAGGCGCGCTACGACTCGCTGGCGCTGCGCGCCATGATCGGCTTGGCGCAGATCTACCTGGCGCCGGAGACGGGGCGCGCGGCCGAGGTGCTGCCGCTCCTGCAGGGCGCCGACGAGGTCTACGCCGCCAACGGCGAGGCGATCAACAACTTCTGGCGCTTCCGCATCGAGGCCCTGCGGGCGCAGGGCAAGCTGGACGACGCCGTCCTGCAGCTCGAAGCCTTGGTGAAGACCAATCCCGAGTCCAAGGCCATCGCCCCCGCGGCGGCCATCGTGGCGAGCGCCCTCGACGCGCGCGCGGCGGAGCTGCGCGACAAGGAGAAGAAGCCGCGCGACGCCGACGAGATGCAGAAGAAGGCGGCGCGCTACTACGCCGTCGCCGGCCGCGGCTTCCTCAAGTCCGACAACCCCAAGGTGTCGGAAATCGAGCCGATCGCCAAGCGCTTGTTCGCGCTGGGCCTCGAGTCGAACGCGGTGCCCGAGGACCAGCTGTCGTTCGTCGGCTGGGATCCGAAGAAGAACGTCGAGACGCAGCAATGGGCGCTGGCCGCCGAGCTGTACGAGGCGACGTTGCGCCTCGTGCCCGGCTACCAGATGCAGGTGCAGCTCGGCCGCTGCTACGGCTACCTTGGCGAGTACGCCAAGTCGGCCGGGATCCTCGGCAGCCTGTTCGAGGCCGAGCAGGCCTACGACCCCGAGAAGAAGCAGCTCAAGCGCGCGGTCATCCGCCAGAAGCAGGAGCTGTTCTTCGCCTACCTCGAGCTGGGCCTCGCCGAGCACGAGGCGGCCGTCGCCGCCAACGACATGGACGGCTTCCGCCGCGCGTCGACCATCTTCGCCGTGATGGCGCGCGAGCTGACGGCCACCTCCCGCGATTGGTGGTGGACGAAGTACTACCAGATCAGGAACCTCGCGGCCTCGGGCGACTACACGAACGCCAAGGTGCAGCTCAACGACCTGGAACGCACGACCACCGGCTACGGCGAGCAGCACGGCCTCAAGGACCGCTTCCTCGCCCTCAAGCGGGAGCTCGAATCGAAGTAGCCCCGGCGCGCCGCAGCGCGCGAGCCATCCCGACCAGCCCCGCCCACGCACACCGACACTCCCCCACCACTCCCATGCAGCTCAAGCTGACGCTTTCGACGACCGCCCTCCTGTGCTTCGCGCTCCTCTCGGGCGCGCGCGCCGACACGATCACCCTCAAGGACGGCAAGACCGAGTCCGGCAAGGTGAAGGCCGAGGACTTCGGCGGCGTGACCTTCGACCCC
>JBEBCR010000326.1:0-3419 GCA_041157565.1 Planctomycetota bacterium
TCGGCCAGATCGCTCTGCGGACCCAGGTAGGGAACTCCGCCGGGGAGGAGCACGAACACCACGCCGTGCTCCGCGCGCAACCCGAGTCGCCCGTCCGCGCCGCGCTCGGGCGTCGCGCCGCTTTGCACATGGACGAACTCGTGCAGGCCGCTGCTCGGATCGGGGCCGAGCGGGACGAGGCCGAGCTGCGGCGACAAGCGACCGCCGGGCCAGCGCGCCTTGGCGTAGGCGGGATGCGCCGCGATGGCCGCGAGAGCCTCGGACCATGCGCGCGAGGCTCCGTCCGTGCAGGCCACCTCCGCCGCGGCCAGCTTGGACTCCAGCACTTCGAGCGCGAGGACGGTGCGAGCGAGCGAATCGTGCATCCATTGGGCGTCGAGGTCGGCGAAGCGCCACGTGCGTCGGCCCCGATCCACAGGCGCCGGGCCGGCGCGCCGCGACGCCACCTCGGAGCGCAGCCGCGCGAGTTCCTCCTCCATCGCCCGCAGCTCGGCGCGCCGATCCTCCAGCGCTTCGACGCGCCAGCGCGACGCATCGGCCTCCAGCTCCGCCTGCCTGGCCTCCACCTCCTCGAGCTGCGCTCCATCGCAGCGCGCGGCCAGGCTGCGCAGCACTCGCCGCGCCCCGTCATGATCCATCAGGACCATGCGGGCCCGCGCCTCCAGCAGCAGCGATTCCACGCTCGGCTCTCCACCACGCAACGCGCGGGCCTTTTCGATCAGGAGGAGCGCCATGCGCTCCCTGCCATGGCGGTGGGAACCGTTGGAGCGATCGTCGGTGCCCATGGACATGCCAAGCCACATGGCCGCCCTCTGCTCCATCTGGCCGGCGCTGTTCGAATGGGTCGTGAACGCCAAGGCGGCCGCGGATTCCTCGTCCGTCGGCCACGCCGCCAGGCCCAACTGCCGCCGCGCGTGCAGGACCTTGGCCGCGAGGATCTCCGCGTTCCACGCCAGCGCATCGAGTTCGGCATCGACCTGCGCGTCTTCCCCCCGCGACGCGGCCGCCGCGTCGAGCGCCTGCTCCGCCTCGCTCCACGGCAAGGCCTTCGCGCGCAGGTTCGCCAGCGCCGCGCGCACATCCTCGATGCCCGGGTGCCAGTCGCCACCCTCCGCCGCGCGACCGCGCACGAGCAGGCGCGCCTCCTCGATCCAACGCTCGCGCGCGTTCGCGCCCAGGCGCCGACCCTCGCGCCAGTCGCTCGTCCATGTCGCGAGGCGTTCGAGTTCCTGCTCGACGGCCTGCACGCGCAACTGGCGCGCCTGCGCGTCGAGGCGCTCGCCCGCCGCGGTGGCGGCCTGCTTGCCGCTCTCGGCCAACTTGGCCTGTCGGCCGGCTTCGGCGGCGTACCGCGCGCTGACGACCATGCCCACCGCCATGGCCAGCACGACTAGGCAGATGGCCGCGGCGAGGCCTTGGTTGCGTCGCACCCACTTGCGCGTCTCGGCCCACGTGCCGACCTCGTGCGCCTTGACCACGCGGCCCTCGAGCCAGGCGCGCAAGTCCTCGGCGAGCTCCGCCATGCCGGCGTAGCGCAGCTCGGGATCGCGACGCATGGCTTGCTCGCAGATGGCGACCAGCTCGGCGGGCGCGTCGGGCGCGAGGCTCGACAACGCCTCGGGCGGTCCGCGCCGCACGAGTTCGAGCACGGCGCGCGCGCCGAGCCGCGCGCCTCCGCCCTGGTAGGGTTGGCGCCCCGCGAGCAACTGGTGCAGCATCGCCCCCACGCCGTAGACGTCCGAGCGCGGGCCGATCTTCGACCACTCGCCCGCGGCCTGCTCGGGCGACATGTACGCGGGCGTCCCCAGCGCGACGCCATCCATCGTCGCCAGGGCGTCGTCGCCGTGCTCGTCGACCTCGAGCCCGGGAACATCGACGCGCAACCGCAGGTCGTGCAGGTCGGAGCGTCCCGCCACCTTGGCGAGGCCCCAGTCCATGACCTGCACTTCGCCCCAAGGCCCGACCATGACGTTGGCGGGCTTCAAATCGCGGTGGACCACGCCCTTGGCGTGCGCGTAGGCCATCGTCTCGCACACGCGCAGCAGCACGCCGACCGCGCGCGCCAGCGTCCACCCCTCTTCGCCGCGCGCCACCCGCTCGAAGATGCGCCCGAGGTCGTCTCCCGCCACGAGCCGCATGGTGAAGTACGGCCTGCCGAGCGCGTCCACGCCCAGGTCGTGGACGGCGACGACGCCGGGGTGGTCGAGCTGCGCCGTGACCTGCGCCTCGGCCAGGAAGCGGCGCAGCGCCGAGGCGTCGTCGCGGCGCAAGGCGACCTTCATCGCCATGTCGCGCTTCAGGTCGCCGTCGCGCACGCGCAGCACGGCGCCCATGCCGCCGCGACCGAGCTCCTCTCCGGCGCGGAAGCGTCCCGCGCGCGGCGGGTGGCGGGCCAGCTCGGCCAGCACCGCCTCGATGTCCTCGTGGCGGCCGATCGTGCGCGGAGCGAGCTCGGCCAGGCGGTCGACGGCGCCCATCCAGCGTCGCCACTCGGACGCCAGCGCGCGCAGCTCCGCGGCCTGGCCCGGATGCCTGGCGCACAACGCATCGAGGTCGGACGGCTCGCCGCGCTCGAGGCGCGCGCAGTGCTCCTCGAACAACGACTCGGCCGTGGCGGAACCGGTTCCGCTCGGAGCCGCGTCGCTCACTCGGCCTCCAGCCATGCGTCGAGTCGCGGACCGGCGATCGCCAGCCAACGCGTGCGCGCCTGGTGCGCGAGGCGGTTGACCTGGTGCTCGTCGGCGAGGCCCATCCACTCCGCCACCACCTTCGACGGCGCCTGGAGCACTTGGCGGTTCAGCAGCACTTCGCGCATCGCCGGCGGCAGCTCGGCCATGCTCTCCTCGAGGATGCGCTGCAGCTCGGCCGAGCGCGCCAGCATCGAAGGCGACGGCAGCGCGTCGAAGCGCTTCTGGATCTCCAGCTCGGCCGGCTCGCCGGTGGTCGGCGCGCGACCGCCGCCCTTGCGCGCCTCCATCAGCATCAGGTTGCAGGCGATGCGCTTCAGGTAGGCGTACAACGAGTCCTTGCCGCGGTACTCGAAGGTGTCGAGGCTGCGCAGGAGGCCGAGGCAGGCCTCCTGCACGATGTCGTCGGCGTCCACGGCGCGCCGGGCGCGCATCTCGATGCGGACGTAGCGCGCCAGCCGGTCGTGGTAGCGCTCGAAGATCCGCCCTTCCGCGTCCTTGTCGCCGCCACGGGCGCGGTCGAGCAGCAGCACGGTCGCCTCCGCGTCCGGTTCGTCGAGCGGCTGGCCCAGGGTCGAGCGCAGCTCGGCCGCGCGCCGCTCGCGTTCGAACGACGAAGGGCCGCGCGAGCCGAACATCGGCGGCGACGAGTCGTGGGCGTCTCCCATCCTCGACATGATGCCAAGGAATCCGCGCGCGCGTCAGGGCTGGACCGCCCGCGAAACGCGCACG
>JBEBCR010000327.1:0-2989 GCA_041157565.1 Planctomycetota bacterium
CTTGGCGCGCGCGGCGTGCACAGCGAACGGGACCAGCATCCGAGCTATGCTCTGACACCATGCGCACCGTGCGCTTCCAAGTCGCCTACGACGGCTCCACCTGCCACGGCTGGCAGCGCCAAGACGGCTTCGACTCCATCCAAGCCCGCCTCGAGGAGGCCTTCCTCGCCGTCACCGGCGAGACCGTCGTCGTGCACGGCGCCGGGCGCACCGACGCGGGCGTGCACGCCATCGGCCAAGTCGGGCACGCGCGCGTCGCCTCGGGGATCGAGGACGATCGGTTGCGGCACGCGCTCAACGCCAGCTCGCTGGGCGGATTCGTCGTGCGCGAGCTGGAGACGTGCTCCGACGACTTCCACGCGCGCTTCTCGGCGCGCGGCAAGCGCTACCTCTACCACGTGGTCACGACGCGCTTCCCGCCGCCCTTCGCGCGCGCCTACACGCACCACGTGCCTTGGCGCCTCGACCTCTTCGCCATGCGCGAGGCGGCGCGCTTCATGCTGGGCAAGCACGATTTCCGCGCCTTCGGCAACGTCGGATCGCCGCGCAAGGACTGCGTGCGCACGATCAAGAGCCTCAAGATCGTGGCGCGGCAGGAGCGCTTCTTCTTCGTGGTCGAGGGCGACGGGTTCCTCTTCAACATGGTCCGCAACATCGCCGGCACGCTGATCGACGTGGGGCGCGGGCGGCGCGCGCCGGAATGCGTGCTGCGCGCCTTGGAGACCAAGGATCGCAAGCAGGCTGGACAGACGGCGCCGCCGCAGGGGCTGTACCTCGTGCGCGTGCTCTACGACGAGCCGTTGTTCGCCGCCGCGCGCGCCGAGGGCCGTGGCCGGGCGGGGTTCAGCTTCGGCTGACGGAACGCACGCGCATTTTTCGCGCGGGCTGCGTCGCGCGGCACGCCGCTTGCTCCTTCTTTTCGACGCGGCGCGCAGACAAATTCCGTGCCCAGCCGCAGTTCGCGCGACGGTGCGATTTTTCCTGCGTCGCGGGCTCGGTGCGCATCCGAAACGAGAATCGAACGCGTTGCTCCTACCCGCCGCGCGTTTCCAGTGGGAGAATTGGTCTCAGAGGGATTGGTCCGACGCCCCCCGCGCGGGGACGCCGCCGCCGACGCGCTCCGTCCACCGACGGGCGCTGTGCGCCGGCCCGACCAATCTCCCCATCATCAACCTTCGTCGGAAGAGGATGCGGCAGCACCCGCCGCGTCGCAGGGATACCCAATGCAAACGCATGTTTCCGTCCTGCACCACGACTATCCGGCCACCACGCGCGAGCACTGCGAAGAGAAGTTGCAGGCCCTGGCGCGCTACGCCGACCGCGTGATCTCCATGAAGGCGATGCTCGAGCGCGTCCACGCCGAGCACCGCGTCGAACTCGTCGCCTCCGTGGGCCACGGCGCCGTGCTCGTGGTCGACGCGCGCTCGGACCACGCCAGCAGCGCGCTGGACGAGGCGTTGTCGCGCATGGAGCGCCTGCTCGAGCGGCACTTCAAGAAGCACCTGGTCGCGCGGCGCCGCGAACGGCTGTCGAAGCCCCACGGCTGAGTCGCGCTCGCGCGCCATCCGGCACCGGCCCGAGCGGGCGGCGCATCCCGAGGGGATGCGCCGCCCGCCGCGCTTGGCGCGCGACGCGGCGCGCTGCTATGCTGCAACTCCCATGGCGGGCCCGGTGGTGGAGCGCACGGTGCGCATCAAGAACAGCGCTGGCTTGCACGCGCGACCCTGCCACGCCTTCGTGACCGTGGCGGCCGCGCACAAGGCCACCTTGCGCGTGCACAGCGCAGGGTCCGAGGTCGACGGCAAGAGCATCCTGTCGTTGATGACTCTCGGCGCCCCGGTCGAGGCCGAGTTGCGCCTGCGCGCCGAGGGCGAGGACGCGAAGGCGCTGGTCGACGCGCTGGTGGCGCTGGTCGAGTCGGGCTTCGGCGAACTGGACTGAGCGCGCCGACGCCGCGCGCGCTGCGGCCGCGCTCCCCCCCCAAGCGGGTCCGGCTCTGGCGTGCGGCCCGCCAACCCCGGCGGAGGCCATGGCCGGCTCCTCGTGCGCCGCGGCCTCGGAAGTTCCTGCCGACCGACCGGCCCGTCGTCCCGTGGCGGGGAAGGGGTCCTGCGCCGCGCGGGAATCCGTCGCCAAGCTCAGGATGCGCTGCGCCGCGTGCCGATCCCCGTCCGGCGGAGCCCCGGCAGGGCCCGCACGAAGAGGGGGACGCGACTTGCTCTGGCGACGCAACAAGACCTTGGTGGGGTTGGACGTGGGCACGAGCGCCGTGAAGGCGATCGAGATCGGCCTGTCCGGCTCGGAACCGCTGGTGACGGGCTTCGCCCGCGTGGAGTACGGCCAAGGGCTCGGTCCGGCCGAAGCCCTCGCCGAGTGCGCGCGCATTGGCCGGTTCCACGCCCGCCGCGCCGCCGCCGGCCTGTCCGGTCCCTCGACGGTGGTGCGCCACCTGACGATGCAGGCCATGACCGACGACGAACTGCGCGCCGCCGTGCGCTTCGACTCGGACAAGCACCTGCCCTTCGACGTCGACGAGTGCCGCCTCGACTGCCAGAACCTGGGCGCGGCCGACCAGGAAGGCAAGCAGCGCCTCGTGCTGCTCGCCGCCGCGCGCAACGCGCTGGTCGACGAGCGCATCGGGCAGATCCGCGCGCTGGGCCTCGCCCCCGAGGCGATCGACCTCGACCTCCTGGCCCTGGCCAACGCCTGGGAGCTGTGCGCGCCGCTGGAGGCCGAGGGCGATGGTGGCGCCGTGGCGCTGGTGGACGTGGGCTGCGCGCGCACATCCATCCACGTCCTGTCCGGCCTGCGCTCGCGCTTCAGCCGCGAGATCCCGATGGGCGGGGCGGACATGACGCTCGCCGTCGGCCGTCGCTTCGACCTCGACGGCACGGCCGCCGAGGCGAAGAAGCGCGACGAGTCCTGCGAGGCCGAGGTCGCCGAGGCCGCGCAGCCGGTGGTCGAGGACCTCGCCAACGAACTGGCGCTG
>JBEBCR010000328.1:0-12553 GCA_041157565.1 Planctomycetota bacterium
CCAAACAGTGCTCGAGGGCACATCCCAAGGAGAAAAAAACAATTTCCGCGGTGCACGAGGACCCAGCGCCGAGGCAGAGGCTTGGATGCCGGCCTGGCGCACGCTCGTCCCCGCCCGGAGGGTCGCGCCCGGCCTTGTTCGCATGCGCGAGCGAGCCTAGGACGAACGCGCGCCGCCCGGTCGGGACCGGACGGCGCGCCTGAAGTCGCTTGCTGCAGGAAACCGGCTCAGGTCGCCATGGAGGCCGCCTTGGTGGACAGCTTGATCTTGCCGCGATCGTCGACGTTGATGATCACGACCTCGATCTGCTGGCCCTGCTCGACCACGTCGCCGACGCGCTCGACGTAGCCCTCGGCGAGCTCGCTGACGTGGCACAGGCCTTCCACGCCCGGCAGGATCTCGATGAAGGCGCCGAAGTCGCGGATCGACTTGACCGTGCCGGTGTAGCGCGTGCCGATCTTGGGCGTCTCGCACATCGAGCGGATCGAGTTCGCGCAGTCCTTGACCATGCGCGAGTCGTTGCCGAAGACCTGCACGTTGCCGGCGTCGTCGAGCACGGACACGCGCACCTTGTACTGCTCCTGCAGCGCCTTGATGGTCTTGCCGCCCGGGCCGATCAGGAAGCCGATCTTCTCGCCGGGGATCTGCAGGGCCTCCATGCGCGGGGCGTAGTCGCTGATGTCGCTCATCGGGCGCGGCACGGCCTTCAGCATCTCCTTGAGGATGTGCTTGCGGCCGCCCTTGGCCTGCTCGAGCGCCTCCTTCATCCACTCGCTGGGGATGAAGTCGATCTTGATGTCCATCTGCAGCGCGGTGATGCCGCGCCCGGTGCCGGCGACCTTGAAGTCCATGTCGCCGTGGTGGTCCTCGGACCCCATGATGTCCGACAGGATCATGTAGCGCTTGCCGTCGGAGATCAGGCCCATGGCGATGCCCGCCACCGGCTGCGCGACGGGGACGCCCGCCAGCATCATCGAGAGGCAGCCGCCGCACACCGAGGCCATCGACGAGGAGCCGTTGCTCTCGGTGATGTCGGAGACGATGCGCACCGTGTACGGGAAGCGCGCCTTGGTCGGCATCACGCCCGCCAGCGCGCGCTCGGCCAGCATGCCGTGGCCGATCTCGCGGCGGCCGGGGCCGCCGAGGCGCTTGGTCTCGCCGACGCTGTACGGCGGGAAGTTGTAGTGCAGGTAGAACGACTTCTTGTACTCGGCCTCGATGCCGTCGATGATCTGCTCGTCGTCCGGCGTGCCGAGCGTGCAGGACACGATGGCCTGCGTCTCGCCGCGCGTGAACAGCACCGAGCCGTGCTGGCGCGGGATGAAGTTCGGGACGATGGTGATCGGACGGATCTGGTCCTTGGCGCGGCCGTCGACGCGCTTGCCGAGGAGGATCATCTCGCGCTCGCGCTCGGTGACGAGGTTGCCGAAGTACTTCTTGGCTTCCTTCTCGCGGTTCTTGGCGTCCTCCGCCGCTCCGGCGGCGATCCACGACTTGACGCAGTCCTTCTTGAGGGCGTCGATCGCGGCGTAGCGGTCGTGCTTGCCCGGCGTGGGCAGCACCGCGTCCAGCTGGGAGGCGTACTTGGCGACGTGCGCCTTGAGCGCCTCGTCGACGGCGGGCGGCGCCCAGTCCATCGCCGGGCGGGCGACCTTGTCCTTCAACTCGTCGACGGCGGCGATGATCTCGGCGATCACCGCGCGCGCCATGTCGAGGGCCTCGACCATCTCCTCCTCGGAGAGCTCCTTGGCGCTCGACTCGACCATGCAGATGCCGTCCTTGTGGGCGGCGACGACGAGGTCGAGGCGCGACTCCTCGCGGCGGCGCTCGTCGGCGGGGAACGCGCACAACTTGCCGTCGAGGTGGCCGATGCGGACGGCGCCCAGCGTGGCCTTGAACGGCACGCCGCTGATGCGCACCGCGGCGAAGGCCGCGATCATGGCGCAGATGTCGGGGTTGGTCTGGCCGTCGTACGACAGCGCGTGGCTCATGACCTGCACCTCGCGCGTGAACTCCTCGGGGAAGAGCGGGCGGATGGCGCGGTCGATCAGGCGCATGGTCAGCGTCTCCTTGGTGGTGGGACGCCCCTCGCGCTTGAAGAAGCCGCCCGGGATCTTGCCGGCGGCCTCGGTCTTCTCGCGGTAGTCGACGGTCAGGGGGAAGAAGTCGATGTCGTCGCGCTGCGGGCCGACGCACGCGGCGGCGAAGCACATGGTGCCGCCAAGGGTGGCGATCACGGCCCCGTGGGCCTGGCGGGCGACCTGTCCGGTCTGCAGGACCAGCCGGACTCCGCCGACGGTCGCCTCCACGGTGGTGGGAAGGGGATGGTTGCTCATTGCGGTCTGCGTCTCTTGTCTGTTTCTCGTTGTCGTCTTGTCTAGTTTCTTTGACAGTTGCTCGTGGTGCGCCCGGCGCGCGGTCGTCGCGCTGCGCGGGGCCGGTGAGGGCAGGGCCCGTCCGCGCGCCACGTGGCGCGGATCCGGGCGCGGGCCTCGATGGACCTTGGATGCCGTTCTTGGAAAGAGCCGGTCGCTCGTGCCGCTGGGTGGCGGGTCGAGCGGGTGGATGCAAGACGCGCGCGGCCCGCGAGGATCGCGGGCCGCGGCGTCGGTGGAATCAGCCGCGCAGGCCGAGGCGCTCGATCAGCGACTGGTAGCGCGCCGTGTCCGTGGTGCGCAGGTACTTCAGGAGCTTGTTGCGCGCGCCGACCATGACCAGGAGGCCACGGCGCGAGGTGAAGTCCTTGCGGTGCACCTTGAGGTGCTCGGTCAGGTGGTTGATCGTGGCGGTGAGCAGCGCGACCTGGACTTCCGGGGAGCCGGTGTCGCCCGGCTTGGTCGCGAACTTCTGGATGACTGACTTCTTCGTCTCGGCCGTGATCGGCATGGGATTCCTTTGGGCCGCTCCGCATGGAGACCGGCGTGCCTGCTTCGAGGTGACTTGCCCTCGGCCCAGGGAAAGGTGCCCCAGGCCGGGGTGCGAACCGGTGGACGCGCCGGCTCCCGCGGCCCGCAGGGGTCGCCTGCGAGCGCGAAGACGATACCAAACGTGGGCTCGGCCGGCCACGCCCCCATCGCCAGCGCCCGGCCCGCCCCGTGGGAATGCCCCGTGGGAACGCCCTAGGCGGGGGCTCTCCGCGACGGGCCCGGCGCACCGGGAGGGCGCGCTGCCCTGCGGCTCCTCCAGGGCCGGACTCCCCCATCGACGCGATCGGACGCGACGCAGGAGGCGCATGCCTCAGTCGTTTGAGGCGGCGGATGCCTCAGCCATTTGGCTGGGCGGATCCCTCAGCCGTTGGCGTAGCCCGGCACCGGGTTGCGCGCCGGCAGGGCTTCGAGCACTTCGTTGGTGATGTAGTCGCAGGCGGCGCGCATGCGCGCCGAGCTGGTCGCGTACTGGTCCTTCTGCGTGTTGCAGTCGAAGCGACGCTCGACGCTGCCCGTCCACAAGACGGTGCCATCCGACGAGTCGATCATGCGCATCGTCATCGCCACCGTGATGGCGCCGTTGGTGTCGAACAGGCTCGTGTCGAAGCGCGCGACCTTCGTCTCGAACACCGCTTGCTCCGCCAAGGCGCCCGCCTTGTAGCCGGCGTCGACCACCTTCTTGTCGACTTGGCGCAGCGCCAGCGGGCTGTAGCGACGAGCGATCAACGCTTGCTGGAAGCCCTGGCGCAGTTCGTCGCCGGGCACGCTCGCGTCGCCTTGGATCGGCGCCACGACGACTTCCATCGGGCTGCGCGCCTCGAGCAGCGCGGACCCGCTGGTGCGCACCTCGCCATCGGCGGGCGGCTTGGGCAGTTGGGTGCACGCGACGAAGGCGACGGAGCAGACGAGGAGGGCGGCGTTGAGCGGGCGGATCACGGTGGTACCTGCGGGGCGTCGTGCGCGCGCGAACTGTTCGCGCTCGGCACATTCGCCACTTCGGGAGAATGCACACTGCGCCACCCACGATCAAGCGTGCAGGCATGGACTTCCCGCAAGCGCCGCCAGGGCGGCCAACCACAGGAAGTTGCAAGCCGTCAAGCGCGTTTCCAGCGCGCGACTCGCGCGCCGCATCCCTCCCCCGCCGGATTCGACGGGTGGAGCACGGGATGGTTCAGGGGATCGGGGTCGCCAAGGCGGGCGAGCGGTAGATGCGCGTCGCCTCGCGTTCGAGGTCGGCGAAGCTCCAGTTGGTCGGGTCGAACGACTCCCAGCTGCAGCCTTCGACCGTCACCTGGTAGTTCCCGCCCGCTCCCGGTTGGATCGGCAAGGTCGCGCCCGCGCCGATCAACGGCAGGGGCACCAGCACCTGCGCCGCGCCAGCGGGCTTGACGGCCCAGATGGTCCAGCCGCGCGCGCCAGAGCCGGCCAGCTGCACGCGGTGGACCTCGGCGGGCGCTGTCTCGCCGGCGTAGCTCAGCTCGATGGCGGCCGACAACGCCGGGCGCGAGAAGGCGAGGTCCTTGGCCGAATCGACGCCCTCGGGGAACGTCAGGGGCGCGGGCGGAGCGGAGATCCGCGGCCGCAGCGCCGCCGAGCCGCCGCCTTGGTAGTCGAGGTCCACGCGCACGAACAGGTCGGGGTCGATGGCGCCCTTGGCGACGAGTTCGCCGGGCGGCACCACGTCCTCGGGGTCGCTGTCGTCGCCGCCGAAGACGATGCCGCCCGCGGCGCTGCGCACGGCCCAGGCGTTGGGCAACGCGTCGAAGACTTGTCCGAGGCCGACGGCGACCGGCACGCCCAGCCCGGGCGCGAGCCCCTCGACGCGCGCGCGCGGGTCGGCGCCGACGGTGGCTCCGGCGGGCGCCTGCACGGCCAGCACGGCGGGCTCGAACGCCGCGTAGGAAGCAGGCGTCGCGGGGTCGGCCAGCAGCGGATCCATCGACAGCAGGAGGCCGGTCTGGTTGGGACCTTGGCCGGGCGGCACGGGGAACTGCACGGCCAAGCCGACGAGGAAGGCCTGCGCGTTGAACACCTGCGGCGCGAGCGCCGGCGTGGTGGCGAAGCCGCTGAGCGCGCCCGTGGCGCGCGGCCGCACGGCGGTGGCGGGGAAGTTGCACTCGAGGCGCTGGTTGGCGCTGGAGAAGCCGCAGCTCGCCACCGCGATCGGCACGGCGCGCGGATCCTGGCGGGCGTCGCGCGCGGACTTCGCCACGGAGCTCGTGCCCAGCAAGGGATTCACGCTGGCCAACGTGCCGGCGACCGTGGCCGCGCCGGGTTCGGTCGGCGCGAGTCCGATGCTGGTGCGCGAACCTTGCACTCCGGAGACCGTCGCGAGGTCGTAGCCCGCCGCGTCGATGGTGACGATCGCCTCGGTCACGCGCCCGGGGAGCAGATCGAGGGCGAACACGCCGCTGGAGTTCGTGACGCCGCGATCGATCTCGACGTAGCCGGCGCCGCCGGCCTTGTGCACGTGGACGTTGGCGCCGGGGATCGGGGCCAGGTTGAGGGCGTCGTAGACCTCGACCACGAGCTCCTCGGGCTCGATGGCGTCGAGCGTCGCGCCGCCGCGCTGCTGGAAGGTGGCGTTGATGCTCGGGGAAGCGTTGCGCGCGCGATCGTAGAGGACCAGCGCGAAGGGCACGGGAGCGTCGAACAAGCCCCCCGCGCCCAGTCCCGCGACGGGAGCGGCGAGGAACAACCCGGAATCGTCGGAACCCGCGACGAGCGGCGCGACGCCGTCCACGAGCTCGTTGTCGACGCCCAGCGCGGTCACGCGCGCCGCCGTCACGCGCTCGTTGGCGCGCGCGAGCACGCACAGCTCGCGCTGGTCGGAGCGCAGGACCAGCGTGTTCGTGCCCGTGGCGCCGAAGCCGACGAGGCTGGGCGGCGTCAGGTCGAGCACGGGCGACTGGCGACCCGCCAGTTCGGCGTCGACGTCCAGCAGCTCGACGCCCGTGCGCGCCGAGCCGCGCTTGATGGCGAAGGCGAAGTCGATCGAGCCCTCCTTGACGCGCGGCGTCAGGGGCGAGGAACTCGACAACAAGCCGATCTCGGCCGCCGTCAGGGTGAACGTCGTGAACGGCGCCTCGAGCGGCACCTCGCGGTACAGCGAGATGAGCGGCGCGTTCTCGGCGACCGCGGGATCGCGACCGTAGATGTAGAACTCGAGCCTGTCGCCGGCGGCGGCGTCCGGCGAGACGACTTCGATGGCGAGGTCCGCGGGTCCGACCAGCGCGTCGCGGCCGATGGCGTCGTCGGGAAAGCTCGCGATGCGCGCGCCGCTGGGCTGCGAGACGCTGGCCGTGCGGAAGTCGAATTCGAAGATGGGCAGCTGCCTGCCATCCTCGTCGAGGATGCGCGCCGCCGTCGGCGAAAGGGTGACGGCGACCTCGTTGTCCACGCCCAGCGAGCGCGCCACGCCATCGTCGTCGACGCTGCGCCAGCGCCACACGCGCGTGTCGGTCTGCACCCCCGCCAGCGAGACGGCCGCGGGGTCGGGATCGAAGCGCGGATCCTGTCCATCGATCTTGACGATGAACGAAGCGTCCACGACCGTCGTCTCGTCCATCGGCCGCGAGAACACGACCACGATCTCGCTCGTGGTCGGCGCGTTGGCGGAGAGGTCGGCCGGATGCACGGCCAGCACCTTGGGCGCGGCGGGCGCCTCGTCGGCGATGGCGAAGGAGCCGAACACCCCGTCGCTGGGCGGCTGCAGGGCCTGGCCGTTGCGGTCGACGAGCTGCTGGCCTTCGCGCAGGCGCAGGCTGAAGCCCGCGCCGAGCGTCAGTTCGCCGCCGCCGGGCAGGGGATAGAGCACGAGCACGCGCCCGTCGCCCACGACCGACGAGGCGGCGATGGGCAGCGTCGTGATGCCGTCGTCGCCCACGAGCTGGAAGGCGGTGCCGGGGTTCGAGCCCGACACGGCTTCGTTGAAGACCAGCACGATCGGCGTGCCGGGGTCCTCGTTCTGGCCGGTCGGCAGCATGCGCTCGAGGCGGATCGGCTCGGGCAGCACGATCTCGCCCTCGGCCGGCACGGTGGCGGGCGCCGAACCCAGCGCGCCCCCGCCGCCATCCTGCGAGCAGTCGCCGCCGAAGACGCAGGCCGGGTTGTCGCAACCGGGCAGCCACAGGGTGGCGGCCGCGGCCAGCAGGGACGCGAGGACTTGGGGACGCATGGGTCGAACTTGGACGCGCACGATGGGCGCATCTTCCCTTGGCGCGGCCGAGGATCCAAGCGCAAGCCCGGCCACGACTTCGCTCGGGGCGCGCCACGGCGGCCACCACCCGGCGGCGTGACCGCGGATCCGATCCCCCCTAGCGCGTCATCGCACCCCCTCCTCGGGCTAGAATCCCGCGCTCGGCCATGCGCGTCCCCACCCAGTCCCATGCCGCGGCTAGGGCGCCGCTCGCCTCCCGCGGCGCGGCAGGTCCGGGCTTCTCTTGGCCTTGCGCGGCGCTGCTGTCGCTCCTCGGTTGCCGCGCGGCCCCCTCCGCGCCTGCCGCCGACCTCGAGGCGGCGCGCTTGCAGGAGCTGGTGGAGGCGGGCGTCGCCAGCCGCCTCGCCGAGCTCTTCCCCGAGGCGCGACCGCCCTACAGCGCGGAATCGCTGCGCGCGGCGCTGCTCGGTGGAGCGCTGGTGGCGCAGGGCGAAGAAGAGCAGTTGATCGCCTGGGTGCGCGCCGGCGAGTACGAGAAGGCGCGCGAGTCGCTGGCGCGACGCCTGGCGCAGGCCGACTGGGACGCGGCGCGGCTGGCGGTCGCGTCCGGCGACGCGCGCGCAGCCCTCGCGCGCTACGACCTCGCCCTGGAACGCCTGCCGCGCGAGCGCTTGTTGCGCCTCGAGCGCGCCGAGCAGATCGCCGCGGTGGCGAGCCTCGACGGGGACGCGCCGCTCATGGCCGACGCGCTGGCCGAGTTCGAGGCCGTGCTGGCGGGCGGATCCGACGTGCGCGCGGCGCTCGGCGCGGCGCGCGCCGCCAGCGGCTGCGGGGCCTTCGAGCGCGGAGTCGCGCACGCGCGCGCCGCCTTGGCCGAAGCCGCCGCGAGCGAACCGCCTAAGCTCGCCATGGCGCGCCTGGTGGCCGCCGACCTGTGCCTGCGTTCGGCGCGCGCCTTGCGCGAGTCCGGCGAGGGCGGACGCGCGCTGGAACGCTCGGAAGAAGGCCTCGCCCTGCTGCGCGACGCGTTGCGCGGCGCGCCCGAGGACGCCTGGGCGCGACGCGCGCTGGTCGACGAGCTGCAGGTGCTCGCGCGCCACGCCGCCGCGCGGGACGAAGCCATCGCCGGACTCGCGGCGCTGGGACCAGACGCGCGCCTGCTCGCGGCGCTCGCCACCTCCGCGCGCGCCTTGTCGGGACGCGAGCTGCTGCTCTCCGACCTGCGCGCGCTGGCGGCGAGGCAGCCCGAGTGGAGCGCCTTGCGCCACGAACTCGGCCGCGCCCTGCACGAAGAAGGCCTCGAGCAGCTCGACCTCGCGCGCGAGCAGGACGAGGCGGCCGCGCGCGCCCGACTCGCCTTCGAGGAGGAGGAGCGGGAGTTCGCGCTGGCCGCGCGCGACCCCGCGCTGCGCGCCGACGCCGACGCCTTCCGCGCCGTGGCGCGCTGCGCGCTCGGCTGGCTCGACCTGCGCGCCGGCGAGCTCGAGGCCGCGCGCCGGAGCTTCCTTTCCGTGCAGGACCTCGGCCTCGCGCTGCTGCGCGTCGAGAGTCCGCCGCTCGTGCCCTGCGCCGTGGCTGGCCTGCACGCGCTGGGCGCGCGCTTCGCCGAACGCGCCCAGGATCCCCTGGCCAAGGAGGCGCTCGACGCGCTCGAGTCGGCGGCCCGCATCTACGCGTTCCTCCACGAGAGCGAGCCCGACGTGGTCGATTGGGCCAACAACGCCGGCTTCTTCCAGCGCGACCTCGCCGTGGCGCTCGAGTTCCGCGCGCGCGAGATGGAATCGAAGGACGACGCGGCCGGGGCCGAGCGGCTCGCGGCGCGCGCGCGGGAGACGATGGAGGCCAGTTGGCGCTCCTACAAGGCGGCCGCGCGCCTCGCCCCCGAGGACGTGCGCATCAGGAACGACGCGGGCCTCGTGCTGGCGTACTACCTGCAGCGCGAGGTGCCGCTCGCCAAGCAGATGCTGCTCGAGGCGGTGGAGCTGGGCGAGGCGCAGGTGCGCGCGCTCGAGGCGACGCTGCGCGGGGCCGAGTCCGACGAGCAGCGCGAGTCCGCGCGCCGGCGCCTCGAGGAGGTCGCCACGGCGCTGGGCGACGCCTGCCAGAACCTGGGCGTCCTGTGCTTGACGCTCGAAGGCGACCCGCGCGCCGCCAAGGAGTGGCTGCTGCGCTCGCTCGAGACCGGCGTCGACCCGCGCGAGGAGGTGCGCGGCAAGGGCGGCTTCCTCGAGCGCTGCCAAGCCGCCATCGATTCCGGCATCGACCCGCGCCTGCGCCCCGAACAACGCTGGGCGGCCCCCGCGGCCCTCCGCGCCACCGCCAAGAAGAAGAGCTGAAACCATGAAGCAACTCGCCTGCCTGCTGCTCGTCGCCTGCTCCGCCCCCAGCGCCTTCGCCGGCGAACGCGCGCCCTCCGTCGTCGCGGCCACCCCGCAGTCCGCCGAGGGACTCGTGCAGAAGGGCCGGGCCCTCCTCGAGCAGAAGAAGCCCGCCGAGGCGCTCCTCGCCTTCGAGGAGGCCGACAAGCTCGCGGGCGGAGGCTTGGCGACGCGCCAGTGGGTGCTGCGCGCGCGGCTCGACCTGGGCCAGGTCGACGCCGTGCTGTCGGACGTGGAGAAGCTCGAGTCGCAGGGCCAGAAGGGCGCCGCGATCGACTACCTGTACGGCATGTGCTTCGCGGCGCGCGCGAAGAAGTCGATCGCCGAAGGCGGCAACGGCGGCATCATCGCCATGGCCTTCGCCGACTCGGCCACCTACTTGAAGTCCGCGCTCAAGGCCGAGCCCAAGCTGTACCCCGACGGCTGGCGCACGCTGGCCGAGTCGGCCTGGAACGCACAGGACCTGCCCGCGGCGCGCGAGGCGGCCGACACCGCCTGCGCGCTGGCGCCCGAGGACGACGCCGCGCGCGCCATGCTCGGCAAGGTGTGCTTCTCGCAGTACAGCGCCGCCAAGGACGACGAGGCGCGGAAGGCCGAGGCGGCCGCGCACCTGGAGGCGGCGCGCGAGGCCTTCGAGGGCGCGCTGCGCCTGTGCGTGGCGCGCAAGGAGCCGGAATGGCGCGCGACCGAGGCCTCGGTGCGCGTCGAACTGGCGCGCGTGCACGCGTGGAAGGGCGACAAGGCCGCCGCGGCGAGGGAGTATGGCGCGGCCTTCGGCCTGTCGCCGCAGTCGATCGACATCGGCGAGGCGCGCGGCGTGCTCGACTCCGCGCAGTTCGTGTCCGCGCTCGAGGCGGCGCGCGACGCCTACGCGGCGGCGTGGGGCGTCGAGGGCTCGGGCGACGCAGGCGTGTGGTGGTGGCTCGGGTACGCGCGCTACACCGACAAGAAGTTCGAAGGCGCCGAGGAGGCCTTCGCCAAGGCGCTCGCCAAGTGGCCCGACTTCGTCAACAGCCACTACTACATCGCCATGTCGCGCTACTTCCGGCAGGACTACGACGGCGCGGTCGAGTGGCTGTGGAAGCACCATGTCGCCAACGCGGCCGACTGCGCGGCGAGCCTCGCCGCCAACAAGGACGAGAACGTCCGCATCCTCGACTACCTGATCGGCGTGCTGGTGCCCAAGGGCAGGAACCTGGAGGCCTCGCGCCTGGCGCGCATCGAGACGACCATCGAGCCGGGGAACTCGCTGTACTGGAACAACCTCGGGCTGTTCCTGCGCGACGCCGGCGAGCAGAAGAACCGCTCCAAGAAGGCCGAGGACAAGGCCGAGGCCAAGGCCTTGTGGGAGGAGGCGTACGCGGCCTACGCCAAGGCGCTGGAACTCGCGCCGAAGGACCCGAACTACCTGAACGACATCGCGGTGATGCTCCACTACTACCTCGACCGCGACCTCGACAAGGCGCTCTCCTGGTACAAGCAGGCGGCGGTCGAGGCCGAGAAGGAGCTGGCGCGCGCCGACCTGACCAGCGAGATGAAGCAGATCCGCGCCATCGCCAAGCGCGACGCCAACAACAACCTCAAGCGGCTCGAGGAGCTGCTCGAGCTGCGCAGGAAGAAGGCCGAGAAGAAGGAGGGCGAGGAGAAGAAGGAAGGCGGCGCGCAGGGCGGCTCCGGCTCGCGCTGAAGCTGGACGCGCCGCGATGGACCTGCCGATCCGACTGCTCGAGGCGCCCGTCGCCGAGCCCGTGGTGAAGATCGACGGCGCCTGGGAGGGCCCGGGCCTCGAATTGTCGCACTGGCCCGGCAACCGCACGAGCGAGGCGCTGCGCCACGACCTCTCGACCGGCGTGGCCCTGCGCTTCGCGCGCCTCGCGCGCGACGAGCGCGAGGCGCTGGCGCGCGGCTGCGTGGCGCTGGCCGTCAACCACTACGACACCGACGGGGTGCTCGCCACCTGGGCCGTGCGCCACCCGGAGGCCGCGCTGCGCCACGAGGCCTTCCTGCTCGAGGCCGCGGCCACCGGCGACTGGTTCCGCGCCCCGTCCGCTCGCGCCCTGCGCTTCGACCTCCTCGTCCAGCTGCTCGTCGATCCCGAACGCTCGCCCTGGCGCGCCATGTACGCCGGCCTGGCCGACGCGCGGCGGCGCGAACGCTGCCTGCTCGAGATCGTGGCGCGGCTCGAGGGCTGGCTGGACGCGGGGCGCTGCGAGCACGAGGAGCTCGTGGCCGAGGAGTGCGCCGCCATCGAGGCCGATCGCGCGGCGCTGAGCGAGTGCCGCCTCGACGACCTGCTGCACCTCGACCTCGCCGTGTGGAACGGCGTGCGCGCCGGCGCGCCCTTCGATCCCGCGCGCCACGCGCTGTGCGGCTCCAGCGAGCGCGATCGGCTCCTGGCGCTGGCGCCCGTCGCCGGCGGCGGCGCGAGCTGCCGGTTCGTGGTCAACACCACCTCGTGGTTCCCCCTGGAACGGCCGCGACTGCCGCGGCCCGACCTCGCGCGCCTCGTCGCGCGCCTCGAGCTTCTGGAAGGCCCCGAGCGCGACGGCTGCCGCTGGCGCGCGCAACCGAGTTCCTCGCCCTCGCCCGAGCTTTGGTACGGCCGCGACGGCGTGCCGTTCTTCGCCGAGCGCAACGGGCGGCTGGGAGCCAGCCGGCTCGAGCCGCAGGCGATCAAGCGCGAGGTGGTCGACGCGCTGCGCGCGGCCTGGACCTTCCCCGAGGACTGAGCGCCGCGCCGAGCGCGTCCGGCCCGCACCGTTGCGGTCGCGCCGCGGCGCGAGTACCAATGGCGCAGTGAGCCCCAACACCACCGGTTCGTACGCGGCGGTCGACCTCGGGTCGAACTCGTTCCACATGGTCGTGGCGCGCTGGTCGGACGAACACCTCGCCATCGTCGACCGCCTGCGCGAGCGCACGGCGCTGGCCGCCGGCCTCGACGAGGCCAAGCAACTGGACCCCCCCACGCAGGAGCGCGCGCTCGCCTGCCTGCGGCGCTTCGGCGAACGCCTGCGCGGCATGCCGCCCGAGCGCGTGCGCGCCATCGGCACCTCGGCGCTGCGCATGGCCAAGAACGCGCGCGGCTTCCT
>JBEBCR010000329.1:0-8032 GCA_041157565.1 Planctomycetota bacterium
GCGCGACGAGCTGCTGCCGCAGCTCGCCGACATCCCCGACGCGCAGCTCGCCGTCGAACTCTCGCCCAAGGCCTGCCTAGCGCGCCGCGCCGCGTTCGGCGGCACCTCGCCCGCGCGCGTCGTCGAACAAGTCTCCGCCTGGAAGGAACGCCTCGCAGCATGGAACAGCCGATCCTGAACCGCGGTCGCGTCAGCGACCCCCGCCCCGTCCTGCCCTCCGGCTTCAAGGCCTCGGCGACGCACGCCGGCATCCGCGCCAAGCGGAGCAAGCTCGACATGGGCTTCGTCGTGGCGCCGCAGGCCTTCCCCGCCGCGGCGATCTACACCACGAACAAGCTCGTCGGCGCGCACGTCACCGTGTGCCGCGAGTCGCTCGAGAAGTCCGGCGGCCTGGTGCGCGCGCTGCTCGTCAACAGCGGCAACGCCAACTGCTCGACCGGCGCGGCCGGCATCGAGGACGCGCGCCACGTGCAGCGCGCCGTGGCCGAACTGGTCGGCTGCCCGCCCGAGCAGGTGCTCTTCATGAGCACCGGCGTGATCGGCGCGCGCCTGCCGATGGAGAAGCTCCTCGCCGCCCTGCCGAACCTCGTCGGCACCGCCTCCGAGCGGGGCTTGGGCGACTTCGCCACCGCCATCATGACCACCGACCTCGTGCCGAAGGTGCGCACGGTCGCCGTGGAGGACAAGAGCGGCGCGCCGTTCCGCGTCACCGGCGTCGCCAAGGGCTCGGGCATGATCCACCCGAACATGGCGACCATGCTCGGCTACCTCTTCACCGACGCCGCGCTGCCGCGGGAGCCGCACGCGTTCCTGCGCAGGATCGCCGACCGCAGCTTCCATCGCCTGACCGTCGACGGCGACACCTCGCCGAACGACACGGTGCTCTTGTGGAGCAGCCGCACGAGCGACACGCCGACCTCGGAGGAGCTCCTCGCGCGCACCGTCACCGACGTGGCCCAGGAGCTGTGCCGCACCATCGCCGCCGACGGCGAAGGCGCCACGCGCCTGATGACCGTGCAGGTGCTGGGCGCCCCCAGCGAAGCCGCCGCCACCCAGGTCGCCCGCACCATCGCCACCAGCCCCCTGACGAAGACCGCCGTCCACGGCCGCGACCCGAACTGGGGACGCATCCTCGCCGCCGCCGGCCGCAGCGGCGTCGACTTCGACACGACCAAGGCCCGCGTGTGGATCGGCGACGCCGACGTGTACTCCGACGGCAAGCCGCACCCCGAGAACGAGAAGGAGGCGCACCTGCACCTCTTGAACAACCACGAGGTGGTGCTGGGGGTCGACCTGGCGGCGGGGAGCGCGCAGGCGGAGGCTTGGACGTGCGACTTCTCGAATGACTACGTGAGGATCAATGCGGATTACCGCTCCTGATGCTGGTCCCGTTCGTTGTGCGAGGAATGCGCGGCTGAGTGCCACGCGCAAGGCACCATGAACGTCTAGTCCCATGGAGGGACACCGCTGGGCCTGGGCCTGGCGGGCGGACGGCGGCCTCCGGTGGCGACCCCGGAGGCCGCCTTCGTTCGCACCAGGCCTCCCGCCAAGGCCCCCAGCGCTGGCATCCAAGCCATCCGTGGTACCGACAGCGGAGCATCCATCGAGGAACAGACTCACCTTCTTGAAGCGGCCGCTTCGCACGGCCGCTCGCCTCGCGGCGGAACACCCGGCCCAGGGCGCTCGAGCTGGATCGCCCTGGGCGCCGAGTCGCGTGGCCTGCGGCCACGATGCGGCGCCCTGTTGATCGTCCCGTAAGGGCGATCGCTCGCCTCGAGCCGACGATGCGAAGGCCAGCGACGGGCATCAGGCCGCAACGCGTGTTCGGGAGTCCGTCCGACCTCGCGGCAAGCACCGACCCGGCCCGCAGCGCGTCCGCAGGCGCGCACAATGAAAGGGACCAGCATCGGATTCACTCCGGCTTTTCACCACCCACTACCCCCCACCCCTCCGCTCCATCGCCCCCCGCGGGTAGTCTCGCCTCCGATGCCCCTCCGCCCCGTCCACATGCTCGCCCTCGCCCCGCTCCTGTGGGCCCCAAGCGTCGCACCCACCGCGCTCGCGCAGAAGAAGCCGGTCGCCGCGCCACCGCGTTGGGCGGAGTTCCAGGCGCAGGCCGACGGGTTGCTCGAACCCGTGGCCGCGGCCTGGCACAAGGATGGCTTGCTCGTCGTCGCGGAGAGCTTCGGGTCGCGGCTGGCGTGGTTGCGGCCGGATGGAACGCTCGAGAAGCGCACGGAGTTGCGCGACGAGGACGGTGGACTCGTGTGGCCGCATGGCGTCGAGTGCCTGCCCGATGGCTCGGTGCTGGTCGTGGACCAGGCGCGCGCGCTGGTGCAAAGGCTCGCCCTCGACGGGACGCTGACGACCTTCGGCGCGCGCGTCCTCATCGAGCCGCAGGGCGTGTGCGCGGCCCAGGGACGCGTCTACGTGGCGGACTCCGGGCACGGACGCGTGCTGTCCTTCGCCGACGATGGCTCCCATCCCCGGACCTACGGATCGGCGGGGCGCGGCAAGGGGCTCTTCGTCGAGCCCGTCGACGTCGCCGTCGACGAGGCGGGGCGCGTGTGGGTGGTCGACGCGGGCGCGCCCAAGGTGGCTTGCTTCGCCGCCGATGGCGAGTTGCTGCTCGAGATCGAAGGACATGGGCCGCACGAAGGGCTCTTCGCGCGCCCCTCGGCCGTCGAAGTGGCGCTAGGCCACGTGTGGGTCTGCGATCGCGACAACCACCGCGTGCAGTGCTTCACGACCAACGGCGAGCTGGTGCACGCGCATGGCGTGCACGCGCTGCTGCCGCACGAAGGCAAGGGACGGCTGCACTACCCCGCGGGACTCGCCATCGCGCCCGGGGCGGCGCGCGCGGCCCTGGTGGAGCCCGCCGAGGACCGCGTGCAGTTCTTCGGCGGCAACCACGACGAGCCGGATCCCCTGCTGAACCTCGAGCGCGACACGGCGGCGCACGTGGAAGGAGGCATCGCGGCCGGGCGACAGACGCTCGTCGCGCTGGAGCCCAGCGGCCCCGACGCTCGCTTGTACGACCTGCGCGACAAGGAGCCGATCGAGATCACGCGCTTCTTGGTGCGAGGCACCAAGCATGGAGGCGCTTCGGCGCCCGTGGCCGTGGCGCTCGCGCCGGACGCGAGCCTCGCCTACATCGCCGATCCCCTGCTCTCGCGCGTGACGGCGGTGCTTGTCGAGCGCGACCTCGCCGCGCCGCTCAAGCAGGATCCGTTCCTGCCGAGGTTGGCGCGCCTCGTCGATCTCGCGGCGCTGCAGACGGTGGCTGGCATCCCGGCGGCGCCGCGGCCGCAGGCGATCGCGTGGAGCGAGGGCGAACTGTGGGTGGCCGATCGCAGGTCCGGCCGCGCATGGGTGCTGGACCAGAAGCTCGAGCTGCTGCGCGAGTGGCAACCCAAGGGCCCGCGCTGGATCGATCCGACGGCCATCGCCGTCGAAGGCGACCGCGTATGGGTCGTCGACCGCAAGGCGCGCGCGGTGCGCGTGCACGCCAAGGCGGATGGCGCGGTGCTGCACGAGCTCGTCGCCGCGCCCGGCGCCGGCGGCGCGACGCGGCTGCTGGCGCCGCATGGACTCGCGCCGAGCGGCGATGGCGGGGCCTGGATCGCGGACGAGGCGACGGGCCGGCTGGCGCGCGTGGACGCCGCGCTGCAGGTGGTCGAGGTCCTCGGCGGACGTGGCATGGGACGCGTGCAGTTCGAGAAGCCCCAGGGCCTGTGCGTCTCGCAGGATGGCGACTTGTGGGTGGTCGAGCGCGGCAACCACCGCGTGCAGCGCCTCGCCGGCGACGGCGCCTACAAGGACGTGTTCGGCGCGCGCCTGTGGTGCCTGCCCGCGCGCCAAGCCCCGGTGGACCAGCCCCTGGATGGAGGCAAGGAATGAGCTGGCGCGCGCTTTGTCTTGTTTTCTTGACAGTCGCGGGGTTGGCGCCCGTCGCGTGCCGCGCGCCGGAGGGGCGGCCCGCGCACGAGGTGGCCCCGAGGCCAGCCGAACCGGTCGCGGCGCGCGGCGAGGAACGCGCGCGCCCCCCCGTCGAGGTGGCGCCGGCGCGCCTCGCGCCCGAGGGATTGCAGTCGGTGGCCACCAACCTCGGCACGTTCCGCGTGCACCATCGGAGCGAACCAGCGACCATCGAGCGCGGCAAGCCGTTCCGCCTGCAGGCGTGGATCACGCGCGAAGGCTCGCGCGAAGTGGTGCCTTGGGCCGGGTTGTCGGTTGACGCCGACATGCCCGAGCACCTGCATGGCATGAACCGCGTGCCCAAGGTCTCGCGCCAGGCCGACGGTTCGTTCCTCGTGGAAGGCATGCTGTTCCACATGCCGGGGCGCTGGGACCTGTACTTCGACGTGCACGAGGCGGCGATCGTGGAGCGCGCGCAGGTGGCGCTGGAGCTGTGGTGATGGCGCTCGCCGCGGCGCTCGTCGTGCTGCAGTCGGTGGCGGTCGATCCGGCACCGCGCGTCGAGGCCTTCCAGCTCGACGAGCGGATGCGCGCCGCCATCGGGCGCCTGCAGCGCGAGCGGGATCCGGCTCCCGACCCCACCAACCGCCACGAGCTCGACCCGCGAGCGGCGCGCATCGGCCAGCGCCTGTTCCACGACGCGCGCCTCTCCGCCAACGGCTCGGTGTCGTGCGCCAGCTGCCACGATCCCGCCCAAGGCTTCACGACGAAGGACGCCCTCGCCAAGGGCATCGGCGCGACGACGCGCAACGCGCCCACGCTGCTAGATGCGTCGCGACGACGCTGGTTCGGCTGGGGTGGTCGCAACGACACCTTGTGGTCGCAGGCGATCGTGCCGCTCTTGGCTCCGCACGAGATGGGTTCGAGCGCCGAAGCCCTGGCCCGCGTCCTGGACTCGGACGCGAGCTTGCGCGAGGCGTGGCGCGAGGTGCACGGCGACGAGCCGGTCGGCGGCGACGCGCTCCTGGCGCAGGCGGGCAAGAGCCTCGCCGCGTACCAGCGGCAACTCGCGACCGGTCCTTCGGCCTTCGACCGCTGGGCGGCGGCGCTGCGCGCTGGCGACGCGAACGAGGTCGCGCGCTATCCGATCGAGGCGGCGCGCGGCGCGGCGCTCTTCTTCGGCAAGGCCAACTGCCGCAGCTGCCACGCGGGAGCGGAATTCACCGACGAGGAGTTCCACGACCTGGGACTGCCTCCGGTCAAGGGCGCCAAGCGCGACGAAGGACGTCGCGAAGGACTACGGCAGTTGTTGGCCGATCGCTTCCGCGCCGACTCGCCCCACAGCGACGCTCGCGACGGCGAGCGAGCGCGCGAACTGGCGCACTTGTCGCCCATGGACGAGGACTGGGGCCGCTTCAAGACGCCTTCGCTGCGCAACGCGACGCGCACCGCGCCCTACATGCACACCGGACAGTTCGCCACGTTGCGCGACGTGGTGCGCTTCTACTCCACGCTGGATCAAGCCGCGGCGCGCGGTCACCATGGCGAGACGGTGCTGCAGCCGCTGAACTTGTCCGAAGCGGAGATCGACGACCTGGTCGCCTTCCTCGGCACGCTCGAGGGCGAGCTGCCGCCCGAGCACCTGCTGCGGGCTCCCTGAAGCGCCGTGCCGGCCACGAAGTCCGGCCCGCGCAGGCTCTTGCGCGCGCGACAGGGCGCGGCGCCGCCCCGTCGCGTCTGGTATCCTTGACGGCATGAGCCTCCGCCTCCCCTCAAGCTTGTTCCCGGGCTTGTTCGCCTGCGCCCTCGTCGTCCCCTCGGTCCTGGCGCACGAAGGCGATCGCAAGCTGCGCGACAAGAAGCCGCGCTTCGAGTTCGCCTCCGGCTGCGGCGGCTCGAGTTCCCAGGCGCTGACCACGCCCTCCGACTACCTCGACTTCCCGCGCAGCGGCGTGCAGTTGCGTTCGTGGGTGACCTTGCGCGACATCGGCTACGCGCACGAGACGGGCAACAGCTGCTTCGGCTACACCTCGCCCTCGGGTCGCGAATACGCGCTCATGGGCACCTCGCGCGGACTAGCCTTCGTCGAGGTCACCGACCCTGGCGCGCCGCGCATCGTGGCGATCAAGATCGGCCCCGAGTCGTTGTGGCGCGACGTGCGCACGTACCAGGACAAGTGCTACGCGGTCTCCGAGGGCGGAGGCGGCATCCAGGTCTTCGACCTCGCGCAGATCGACAACGGCATCGTCGCCGACCTGCCCGCCGTGACCACGGGCGGCCTGGAGGGCACGCACACCCTGGCGATCGACGCCGCGTCGGGCTTCCTCTACCGCGCCGGCGGCGGCTCCAACGGCATCCGCATCTACTCGCTGGCCAACCCAGCCGCGCCCGCCTACGTGACGCAGTGGAACAGCCGCTACACGCACGAGGCGACTCCCGTCACCTACACCAGCGGCCCCTACGCCGGCAAGCAGATCGTCTTCTGCTGCGGCGGCTTCAACGGCGGGTTCTCGCAGACCGGCATCGACATCCTCGACGTCACCAACAAGCAGAACATCCAGCTCGTCAAGCGCTTCTCCTACAGCAACGCGCAGTACAGCCACCAAGGCTGGCTCAGCCAGGACAAGCGCTACTTCTACCTGAACGACGAACTCGACGAGACCGGCGCGAACCAACTTCGCACCCGGGTCATCGACATGCAGAGCTTGACCAACCCGGTCGAGCTGCCGTCGTTCGGCTACGGCACCACCGCCATCGACCACAACCTCTACGTGGCCGGCAACCGCATCTACCAGGCCAACTACCGCAGCGGCTTGAACGTGTTCGACAACACGAACCCGACAGCGCCCACGCGCGTGGCGTGGTTCGACACGTGGCCCGAGGACGACGCGGCGCAGTTCAACTCGCTCTGGAACAACTACCCGTACTTCGCCAGCGGCACCATCATCGGCAGCGACCTCGAAAAGGGCCTGTGGGTGTGGAAGGTGGGCGCGCCCGACGTCGACTTCGCGTTCCCCGCCGGCGCCACGCCGGACAAGGCCCACCCCTTCGGCGAGTCCATCGACGTCGACATCCAACTCGCGCCCGGCGTGCAGCTCGCCGCCGGCAGCGTGAAGCTCATGTGGCGCCTCGCCGGCGGCCCTTGGAACGAGACGCCCGCGACGCAGGGCGCCGGCAGCACGTGGAGCCTGCGCTTCCCCGCCACGCCGTGCGGCTCGAACATCACCTGGTGGATCTCGACCATGACCACCGCGGGCAAGACCTGGAACTGGCCGCAGGGCGCGCCAACCCTGGTGCGCGAGTCGATCTCCGCCGCGGCGTACACCATGGCGCTGATCGATCGGATGGACTCCTCCACCGGCTGGACGATGGGCCAACCCGGCGACGACGCGACCTCCGGCCTGTGGGTGCACGGCGAGCCGTTCGGCACGTACGCGCAGCCCGAGTTCGACCACAGCGTGGTCGGCCAGAACTGCTTCTTCACCGGCCAGGGAACCGACGCAGGCGGATACAGCGCCGCCGACGTCGATGGCGGCAAGACGACCTTGCTTTCGCCGCGCCTTCAACTCGGTGGTCTCGCCAATCCAGTCTTGAGCTACTGGCGCTGGTTCTCGACGAACCTCGGCCAAGGCCCCGCCAACGAGGACAGCTTCCTCGTCGAGATCTCCAACGACGACGGCGCCACCTGGTCGCTGGTCGAGCAAGTCGGCCCCGGCGGCAACGAGTGCCTCGGCGGCTGGTTCCCCCACCAGTTCCGCGTCTCCGACATCCTCTCGCCCACGGACTTCGTGCGCCTGCGCTTCGTGGCCTCCGACTACAACACGAACGGCAACGTCGAGGCCGCCATCGACGACCTCTACGTCGCCGACATGGACTGCCCACCGCTGCCGAGCCGCTACTGCGTGGGCAAGCTGAACAGCCAAGGCTGCGTCCCCAACGCCACCTGGACCGGCCTGCCGAGCCTCTCCGGCCCCGGCTTCACAGTCGGCGCGGCGAGCGTCCTGTCGAACAAGCCCGGCGTGATGTTCTACGGCCACGCCCGCGCCACCACTCCGTTCCAAGGCGGAACGATGTGCGCCGCCTCTCCGCTGCGACGCTCCGGCATCCTGCAGTC
>JBEBCR010000330.1:0-4400 GCA_041157565.1 Planctomycetota bacterium
CCCGGTCGGGCCAGAGGTGGATCGTGAAGCGGGCTCCGCCCGTGGGCGCGGAGCCCACGTCGATGGTGCCGCCGTGCGCCTCGACGATCTTCCTGCAGATCGGCAGGCCGAGGCCCGTGCCCTGGGGCTTGGAGGTGACGAAGGGACGGAAGACGTCCTCGCGCTTGGCCTCGGGGATGCCGGGCCCGTGGTCGTCGACTTGCAGCAGCGCGCCCGCGCCGTTGGAGGCGGCGTGGATCGCGACCTTGGCGCCCTTGCCTTGCGCGTCGAGGGCGTTGACCACGAGGTTCGCCAGCACCTCCTCGAACAAGGCGGGGTCGAGGCGCAGTTGCAGGTCCTCGGGCACGACGTCGACGCGCACGTCCGCGCCGAGCTTGACGATGTGCAGGCGCAGCCGCGCGATGCAACCCTCTAGGTACTGGCGGGCGCCGATCTGGACGAGGTTGACCTTGACCGGCTTGGCGAACGACAACGTGCCGCGCATCAGCTCCTGCAGGCGCTGCATGCGGGTGGCGAGGTCCTCGAGCACGACCTTGTGCTCCGCGCCCAGCTGGTCGGCCACGGCGCGCAGCGCCACGTTGACCGCGGTGATCGGGTTCTTGATCTCGTGCACGAGCACGGCGGCCGACTCGCCGACTTGGGCGAGGGCGCGCAGCATGGACGTCTCGGCCAACTGGGCGCGCTTCTGCTCGGTGATGTCGCGCCCCTCGGGGATGAGGTAGAGAACCTTGCCGTTGGCGTCGGTCACCGGGTTGATGGAGAAGTCGATGTCGAAGCGGCGGCCGTTGGGACCGGTGATGGCGATCTCCTCGCGGACGATCTCCCCGGCCATGGCGCGCTCGACGAAGCGGCGCATCATCGCCGGTCCCTCGGGACTGACCTGCCACCACGGCCCTTCCCAGAACTTCAGGCCCACCACCGTCTCGCGCGCGGTGCCGGTGGCCTGCATCGACGGGTCGTTGACCTCGAGGATGGTGCCGTCGACCGCGAGCAGGCCCATGAACTGCAGCGTGCTGTCGAACACGGCGCGGAAGCGCGCCTCGCTCTCCTGCAGCAGGCGTTCGGCCTGGCGCCGCGCGTCGACGTCGCGGAAGCTGCCGAGGAAGACGACTTCGTCGCCCGGCAGGACAGCCTGGCTCACCGACAGGTCGGCGAGGAAGGTCGAGCCGTCCTTGCGCTGGACCTCGAACTCGCGCGTGCGGCCGATGATGTGGATGATGCCGGTGCGGCGCCACGCCTCGAGGTAGCCGTCGTGCGCCGACTTGTGCGGCTCCGGCATGAGCTCGCGGATGTTCTGGCCGACCAGTTCGTCCTGCCGCCACCCGAAGACGCGTTCGATCGAATCGCTGGCCAACAAGACCTTGCCGTACTGGTCGATGGCGACCAGGGGGTCGAGGCTGGAGCGGACGAGAGCCCGCAGCAGGGCGAGCTCGGCATCGGCTGTGGCGTAGGACTTCGTCTTGGGCGCCCCCGACAAGGGATCGTTCATGACGGCTCGCTCTCCATGGAAGATGGCGCCTAGGGCTCCACCGGAGCCTGGGCCTTGTCCTCCAATCGTAGCGCGCTTCGCGTCCCTCGCCGCCATGAGACCGAGAATAGGGACTCGCCCAGACCCGCGCATGGGACCAAGGACGCAGGAAGGGAGGCCCTTGTGCGTAGGAGTGGCGGTTCGCCCATGAAGCGCCTCTGCTCCAAGCCGCACGCGCTAGGGAGCGAGCTCGATGCGCACGAGTCGCACCTCGCCCTTGGCGAGCGGCGCGACGTGGACTTCGCGCGTCGGTCGTCCGTCGACGAGGAAGGTCGGGATGCGCAGCGCCGCGCCTTCCGGCGGCACCGCCACGGCCGACGACCAGCGCAGGAGCGGATCGGGCGCGAACCGCTCGACGCTCGAACCGGAGCCGTCGACCAGCCAGGCCCCCCAGTGCGCCTCGAACGGCCGCGCGCGCCCGTCCTGCGCCACCTCGAGCCGCACGACGCCGCGCGGCGCGGACTCGAGCTCGACCACGGCCTCGGGCGCGGACAACAGCACGCGGCGTTCGGCGATGGACGCCGGGGACGCGCGCGCCGAGCGCAGCGACCATTCGCCCTCCGGCAGATCGAGGCTCGTGGCGCCCGGCGCGGCTTGGCGCCACTCGTGCTCGCCACGCGCCGGCCGCAGCTCCAGCGTCGCCTGCTCGCCGCCGACGAAGCTCGTCCGCACGCGCGGCGGCAGTTCGAGCCGCAGCGCAGCGCCCGGCGCCGCGACGAGCGCGACGGGCCACTGGTCGTCGACGAGCAGTTCGTGCGCGCCCTCGGGAACGAGCAGGTCGAAGCTGCGCGTCCAGCCCCCTGCCCTGCGCTCCGGAGCGCCGAGCGGAGCGCGGTCCGCGCGCCCCCCGCCGACGAGCGCCAAGCCGAAGCGCCGCGGCTTGTCCATCCACGACGGATGGACGGACAGCTCGCCCGTCAACGCGACCGCCGGTCCGCGCGGCGCCACAGCGCCCGGCGCCGCGAAGCTCGCGCGCGACTCCGCGCCCCCGACCAGGGCCACTCGCAGTGCGGAGTCGGCGCCGAGGCCGCTCGCCTCGATGGCGTGCTCGCCCGGGGCCAGTCCGTCGAAGGCGACCTCGTCGGCCCACGCCGCGCGCGCCACGACCCGCGCGCGACCCTCGTCGAGCCGCGCGACCACCAGTTCGCGCACGGGCGCCCCCGCCAAGGCGCGCGCGTCGACGACGAGCCTGCAGGCCGGCTCGAGCGCCAGCGTGGCGCCCGACTCGTCGGCGCGCACGAGGTCGATGCGGCCCCATGCGCGGCCCTTGGCGCGCACCCAGGCCGTCGACGGTTCGCTCCACCGCCGCCGCGGGGGATCGGGCAGCACGACCGGGGAGCGCGCGTCGCGCGCCACGCCGTAGCGGGTGCGCGGCAACACCAACCCTTCGTCGTCGCGCGCTTGAAGGCCGCAGACCTCGACCTCCTCGAGGTCGACGCCATCCTCGGCCGCGACGACGCGCAGGCGCCACGGCTCCATGGCGCGCAGCTCCACCAGCGGCGGGGCCGCGTCCGGCTCGAAGGGCGCGAGCGGCGCCACCACGATCGCGGGCGCGCCCGCGAGCTGCGCCGCGCGCGGCAGGAGCCGCAGCGGGCGCGGCCCGTCGAGCCGGTAGCGCCCGTCGCGGATCGCCGCCTTGCGCTCGCGCACGAGCCCTCCGTCGGCGGAGAGCTCGTCGAACCACAACTCGCCGCGCGCGGCGGGGCGCCCGTCGACGAGGCGCACCTCGCCTTCGTCCGGCCGCGCCTCGGCCACCGGCCCGGCCGGCTCGATGGGCGCAGCGAGCATGGGCCCGCCGGACGGCGCGGGCGCGTCCGCCGGGAACTCGACGACTCGCGGCGGCGTCCTCCTGCGCCCCTCGAACCAGGCCGCGACGAAGACCGCCGCGGCGAGGAGGGCGAGGAAGGGCAGGAAGCGGCGCATGCGCCGAGGCTAGGCCGCGCGGCGGCGGGCGGCAAGTCCGCGCGCCGCGCGCTGGTCGATCAGGCGAGCACCGTCCACAGCCCGAGCTGCCCCTCGTGCACCAGGTGGTCCAGCCACAAGTTGGCCAGCTTCTCCTGGGTCGAGTTGGCGCGCAGCCGCTGCAGCAGGTTCTCGAAGTCGACGCGGTCGAGCTCCTGGTCCTGGTTGAAGCACGAGAAGACCGGCGCGGCCTCCTTGCCGGTCGCCGGGTCGACCTGCTTGCACAGGCACTGCGCGCAGATCTCCTTCATCATGCACTGCATCGGCGAGTTGATGCTGCCGATGGCGACGTGGCCTTCCTTGAGGTGCGGCCGCAGCACGCCGCGACGCGACTCCTTGACCGCGTTCATCATGCGGTCGGACCCGATGACGATCAGGCGCGCCGCGTCCTTGAGCGCGATGGGCATCGCGCCCAACTCGCCGCTCGCGTAGGCGAGCATCGCCTGCACCACGTTGCCGCGGAAGTGGCGGTCGTGCGCCCGCGCGGGGTTCGTCGCGATGGCCTCGCCGGCGTCCGTCGACCACACGACGACGTCGGCGGCCGACTCCATCTCCTCGCGCTTGTAGAGGTCCTCGCCCTTCTTGAAGGCGGCGAAGTACACGACGCGGTTGCCCTTCCTGCGCAGCGCGCGCCCGATGGAGAAGAGCACCGCGTTGCCAAGTCCCCCGCCGGCGAGGACGACCGTCTCGCCCTCGGGGATCTCGGTCGGCGCTCCCGTGGGTCCCATGACGACCACCGGCTCGCCGGGCGAGAGCAGCGCGCACAGGCGCGAAGTCACGCCCATCTCGAGCACGATCATCGACAAGAGCCCCTTCGCCGGGTCGGTCCACGCGCCGGTCAGGGCGATGCCCTCGAGCGCCAGCGTCGTGCCCGCCACGGTGGCGGAGCGCGATTCGAAGTTCTGCAGCC
>JBEBCR010000331.1:0-3794 GCA_041157565.1 Planctomycetota bacterium
CGTACTGCCAAGGCCGCATGACGGAGTCGGACTACGGACGCGACCACCACCCGCGCTGCTTCAGCATGTGGTTGGCGGGCGGCGGCGCCAAGGGCGGCATCGTCCACGGCGCGACGGACGACTTCTCCTACAACGTCGCCGAGGGCGGAGTCCACGTGCACGACCTGCACGCGACCATGCTGCACCTGCTCGGCATCGACCACGAACGGCTGACCTGGTCGTTCCAGGGTCGCCACTACCGCCTGACCGACGTGCACGGCAAGGTCGCGCGCGAGATCCTCGCCTGACGAGCGGCGCGCCGCGCTGGGCGGCTAGACTGCGCGCCTCGGAGGTCCTCCATGGCGTCGCGCGCTCAGCATCTGTTCCTCGTCCTCGTCGCGTTGCTTTCCGCCGCGGCCTGCTCGTCGCCGCGCGCGTCGGATCAGCGGGCGACGGGTCGCTGGGCGCTGGCCCTGCACGGAGGCGCCGGCGTGCTCGACCGCGACGCGCCGCGCGCCGAGCTCGACGAGCACCGCGCTTCGCTGGAGGCCGCGCTCGCCGTGGGACGCGACCTGCTCGCCGCCGGCGGCTCCGCGCTCGACGCGGTGGAGGCGGTCGTGCGCGTGCTCGAGGACGATCCGCGCTTCAACGCCGGCAAGGGCGCCGTGTTCAACGAGGAAGGACGCCACGAGCTGGACGCCTCGATCATGGAAGGCCACACGCTGCGCTGCGGGGCGGTCGCGGGCGTGCGCACGGTCAAGAACCCCGTGTCCTTGGCGCGGCTCGTCATGGAACGCACGCGGCACGTCCTGTTGATGGGCGATGGCGCCGAGCAGTTCGCGACCCTCGTCGGCGTCGAGCGCGTGCCCAACGAATGGTTCGACACCGAGCGGCGCCGCAAGGTGCTCGAGGAGGTGCTGCGCGAGCGCAAGCAGGCGACGGTCCTCGACGAGGAATCCAAGCCGCCGCGCGCGTACGGCACGGTCGGCTGCGTCGCGCTCGACGCGGAAGGCCGATTGGCGGCGGCCACGAGCACCGGCGGCCTGACCGGCAAGCGCTGGGGACGGGTGGGCGACACGCCCATCCTCGGCGCCGGCAACTGGGCCGACGCGCACGTCGCCGTCAGCGGCACGGGCACCGGCGAGCAGTTCATCCGCCACGCCGTCGCGCGCACCATCGCCGCGCGCATGCAATTCGGCGGCGAGAGCCTCGACGAGGCCGCGAACGCCGTGGTGCAGCGCACCTTGTCCAAGGACGACGGCGGAGTGATCGCCATCGACAGGCACGGACGGATCGCCACGCCCTACAACTCCGACGGCATGTACCGCGGCATGGCCGACGCGAGCGGGCGCTTCGAGGTGCGCATCCATGAGGATTGAGCGCTGGCTGCGCGTCGCGACGTCGTGCCTGCTGGCGGCGCTGGCGCTCGGCTGCGCGTCCACTTCCACGCCTCGATCCGCGGCCGCGGGCACCCTGCTCGTCGTGGGCGGCGGCCTGGACAACGACACGCGCGCCGTGTGGGAGCGCTTCGTCGAGCTCGCTTCGGCGCGCGGACCGGCGCGGTTCGTGGTCGCGACCGCCGCGACCGGCGAAGAGGAGGACGAAGTCGTCGACAAGACCGAGGCCTTGCGCGTGTGGGCGCCAGGCGCGCCAGTGGTGGCGGTGCGGCGGGGCGCGAGCACCGAGGAGACGGTCGCGGCGATCGACGACGCCACGGCCATGCTGTTCACCGGCGGCGACCAGAAGCGCATCGTCGCGCGCTACCGCCCGGACGACGCGGACACGCCCGAGTGGCTGGCGATGCGGCGCCTCTTGGCGCGTGGTGGCGTCATCGCCGGCGCCAGCGCGGGCGACGCGATGATGGGCGAGATCATGCTGCTGTCGGGCGGCAGCGCGCGCGCCTTGGGCATCCCGCCCAAGGAGGCGCCGAAGGACGGCGAGGTGGTCGTCTTGGGACCGCAGCTGGGCCCCGGCATGAGGTTCCAGCCTTGGGTGGTGACGGATTCGCACTTCTTCGAGCGCGATCGCGTCGGGCGCCTCGCCGCGGCGCTCGAGGCCAGCGGACGGCGCCTGGGTCTCGGCGTCGGCGAGGATGCCGCCCTGGAGATCGACCTCGCCACCGGCATCGCGCGCGGCGTTGGCGACTCGGAGTCGCTGCTGGTCGACGCGGCGCACCTCCGTCGTCGCGGCGATCGCCTGACCGGGCTGCTCGCCGTGTGCATCGGAAAGGGCGACGAGGTGGCGCTGGCCGAACGACTCGCCGGCGATCCGCCGCCGCCGCCGGCGCGTCCGGGGATCGCGCGGTCCATGCCCGTCGTGGAACCGGGGCAGAATCGCCAGCTCGCCTCGTGGCGCCTGTTCCGCGTGGCCAGCCGACCTGGCTCCGGCGCCACGCGGTTGGCGCTCGAGCAGTGGGACGTGGTGGCTTGGCCCGCGCCGAACGGCGAAGTGGCCTTCGAGACAGGAGCGCACGACGATGCTGTCCAGGATCCTTGACGCCGCCGCGGCCTTGGGCGCCGGCGCGGCCATCTCCTTGGTGGGGGCCTGCTCTCCGGCGCTCGACCCGGCGGAGGAGGCGCGCGCCAGCTGGCACGCCGAGAGGCTCGCCAAGCTGCGCGCGGAGGACGGCTGGCTGTCGCTCGTGGGGCTCGACTTCCTCGAGGACGGCGAGTGGAGCGTGGGCTCCGGGGACGCGGCCAGGCTGCGCTACGCGTCGTGCAGCGCGCCGTCGATCGGGCGCTTCGTGGTCGAAGGCCAAGTCGCGCGGTGGCTGCCCGAGTCCGGCTCGTCGGCCGTGCTCGAACGCGCAACGGCGGGCGAAGCGCTGGTCGCCGACGACCAAGGCCCGCCCTCGGTGGTGCGCGATGGACCGGTTTCGTTCGCGCTGCTGCGCCGCGGCGGCAAGCTGGCGTTGCGCGTCCGCGACAACACGAGCCCGACGCGCCGGGACTTCGCCGGCATCCCGCTCTTCCCCTTCGACGCGACTCGGATCGTGCGCGCGCGCGCCGAAGCCGTCGCGCCTGGGCGGATGGTCTCCATCGCCAACGTGCTGGGACACGTGGAGGCGCAACCGGTCGCGGCGCTGCTCGCCTTCGAGCTCGACGGCGCCACGCGACGCTTCGTCGCCACGAAGGGCGCGGGCGAGCGCTTGTTCGTCGTCTTCGGCGACGCCACCAACGGCCGCGAGAGCTACGGTGGCGGACGCTTCCTCGACCTCGCCCCTCCGGTCGACGGCGTGGTCGAGATCGACTTCAACCGCGCGTTCAACCCGCCGTGCGCCTTCACCGCGCACGCGACCTGCCCCTTGCCGCCGGAGATGAACCGCTTGACCGAGCGGATCGCGGCGGGCGAGCTGGCGCCCGCTCCTTGAGTCGCGCTAGTCCCCGCCGAACCAGCGCGGCGGCAAGGGAGCGTCGGCGCTCGAATATTGCGTGGCGAAGGAGGCGAGCTTCCATTCACCGCGATCGAGCACCAGTTGGAGGCTGTCGACGCCGCGCGTGCGCACCCGGCCATCGGCAGGTTGGAAGCCTTCGAAGCCCACCCACGCGTGCGCGATTCCCCCGCACGCCTCGAGCCGCAGCCGCAGGATCCGCTCGTGCAGTCCGGTGGAACGCACGTCGTCGGCCTTGCACCACGCGGCGAAGGTCGCGAGGAAGCGCTCGGCGTCGACCGCCTTGGGCTCCCGTCCGACCTGGAAAGGATCGACGAAGGACGCCCCGGGCGCGAACAACGAGCGCATCGTGGCCCAGTCCGCCTCGCCCTCCGCGTCGAAGCAGAACGCGCGGTACAAGCGTTCGACCATCGCCGCGGCGCGC
>JBEBCR010000332.1:0-2681 GCA_041157565.1 Planctomycetota bacterium
CGCCCGACTGCGACGCGGACGGCCTGCCGAACCTGTGCGAGTTGGCGACGCAACCCGATTGCAACGGCAACGGCATCCAGGACAGCTGCGACATCGCCAGCGGCTTCGCCTTGGACTGCAACGCGAACGCCATCCCCGACTCCTGCGATCTCGCGGCGGGTGCGGCCGACTGCAACCAGAACCAGCGTCCCGACTCCTGCGACATCGCCAGCGGAGCTTCGCAGGACGCCAACTCGACCCAGATCCCCGACGAGTGCGAGGCGGTGTACACGCCGTACTGCTTCGGCCTCGGTGGTGGGGCCTGTCCGTGCGGCAACGTCTCGACGCAGCCCGGCAACGGCTGCCCGAACGCGTTGAACCCGGCGGGCGCCAACCTGCGGGCGACCGGCTTGCCGAGCGCGCAGTTCTGCACGTTGCAGCTGCAAGGCAGCGGCATGCCGCCGGCCGCGACGGTCTTGTACTTCCAAGGCACCGCCATCCAGAGCGGCGGCAACGGCATCGCGTTCGGCGACGGATTGCGCTGCGCCTCCGGCACGGTACTGCGCCTCGGCATCGTGACGAACGTCAACGGCGCCTCGACGTTCCCAGCCCCGGGTGGAACGCGCATCTCGCTGCTGGGCCAGATCCCGGCGGCGGGCGGCGTGACGCGCTACTACCAGGGCTGGTACCGGGACCAGAATCCGAACTTCTGCACGGCCAGCCGCTTCAACTTGACGAACGGCTTGGCGGTGCAATGGCTGCCCTGAGGGCTGGCGTCAAGATCCTTTGACAAAGGCTCCGATGCAGGCCGCCCTGCGTCGGAGCCTTCGTCGTTTGGGCGCCGATTGGCGCAAGCACCGCACGGCATGGCCGTCGACTTGCGATGTCGTCCCCGGGAGGGGGCTGAAGGGGCAGAGTCCGCCTGCGCGGAATCGAGTTGGTTCCGACCTGCAGGCCGTGGGCGATCTAGGCTTCAGGGTTCGCGCCCATCCACTCGCTTCCCGCATCAAAGCAGCTCGCCAATGACCATCGCCAAGATCAGCCTGCCCCTCCTCGGTGCAGTCGCCATCGCCTGCGCCGCGGGCATGCTCATGTCCCAAAGCGGGCAGATCTCGCCGGCCGCCCAGATCTCCGTGCCGCGCCAGTGCGTGGTCAACATCTGCCAGCTCGCGCCGGCGCCGGCGGGCAGTTGGTGCTGATCCCCCCCGGCGGGCACTACGTGGTGCGCACGGTTCCCACCGACATGTGGTTGACGATCAGCCAGATGGAAGTCGTCAAGGACGATGCCGCCGCCGCCGCGCTCATCGCGGTGTGGGAACTGCACAACGGCGCCCTGACTCCCAAGTGCGCCTTCACGGCGCAGATCGGTCGCGATGTGGCCACGGCCAGCAATCCGGCATTGCTCAACTCTCCTGGACGCTGCCAGGCGTTGGGCTGGACGTTTCGTCCAGGCTCGTCGCTGGTGCTGATGAATCGCGGCAACCAAAGCACCATCGCCGCCATCAACGGCGTGATCGCCATGGGCTACGAGTCGCGGTACTAGCCTCGCGTGCGCCAAGTGGCGGCGCGAAGGCCGTGGCCTGCGTGGCTACTTTCCGCGTCTAGGCGCTTCCTCTTGCGCTCGCCACCAAGATCGCAGCTTCGCCACGGCGACCGTGCGCGTGGCGTGGTCGGCGGTCGGGGTCCAACCCAGCGCGTCGAGGCTGTGGCGCTGGTAGGGGCGCGTGGCGAGGAGGACCTTGGCGACCGCCTGGCCGGCGTTGGTCCGCACGAGCTGGTCCTGCGACTCGAGGGCGTCGAACAGGACCGGCAGGCACGAGTCGACGCGGAACTCGCCGAGCACGCGCACGGCCTCGGCGCGTTGGGGGCCGTCCGTGGCGGCGAGTTGGCGCAGCCGCTCGAGGCCCGTCGCGTCGTCCATGCGCCGCAGCGTGTCGCAAAGGACGACGAAGAGCGCATCGTCGGCGCCGCGCAGCAGCCCGCGCAGGCGTTCCTTCGGCAGCCAATCGGGGCGCGCGACGAGCGCGTCGAGCGCGGCGCGCACGCGGGCGACGTCCTTCGCGTCGAGCAGCTCGACCAGTGCTTCGAGGTCCTTGGCCTCGCCGAAGGTCCCCACGAGGCGGATCGCCTGCAGCGCCACGCCGAGGTCGGAGCCGCGCGCCAACTCGCCGATCGTCGTCGCCAGTTCGGGCGAGAGCCACGGCGCGCGTTGGAGCAGGATCTGGGCTTCGATCAGCGCGCTCGGCGAGGCGCGCAGCAGCTCGGCCAGCGCGACGCCCGCCTGGGCTTCGCCTTGGGCCACGAGGAACGACAGCAGCCGCGCGCGGGCGGGGTGGGCGGGCTCGGCGGCGCGCGCGCGGGCGAGCGCCACGGACTTGCCGTCCTCGACGAGCAGCAGGAACCACAGCGCGTCGCCGACGAGCTCCGGCCGCGCCCCGGGGGCGAGGAACTCGCGCACCAACGCGACGACCGGCTCGGAGCGGATGCCGTGCAGGCGGTTGATGCAGGCGCGCCGGACGGGGATCGGGACGTCCTTTTGGCGCAGCGGGCCGGCGATGTGCGCCAGGTGCTGGGTCTCGCCGACGCGGTGCAGCCAGGCTGCGGCCCCGAGCTCGAGGAGCGGCGCCTTCGAGTCGAGCCAGCCGCGCAGCACGGGGAGCTTGGCGTCGTCGGGATAGGCGACGACGAGGTTCAGCGCTTGG